>JBGTCP010000024.1:0-11584 GCA_041748815.1 Chthoniobacterales bacterium | reverse complement strand
TGCTATTGGGATCATCGGAGGCTCCGGCCTCTACCATATCGAAGGTCTTGAGAACGTGCGGGAGCTTACGGTCCCCACGCCGTTTGGAAATCCTTCCGATGTGATCGTGGCGGGTGAATTGGCCGGACGGGATGTGTTTTTTCTGCCACGGCACGGACGCGGTCATGTGATCCTGCCGCATGAACTGAATCACCGGGCAAATATTTATGCGCTGCGATCACTGGGCGTGCGTTTTATTATTTGTGTGACGGCAGTGGGCAGCTTGCAGGAGCAATATGCGCCAGAGCACATAGTTTGCCCCGACCAGTTTTATGACCGGACCAGCCGCAGAGCGGATCACACTTTTTTTGGCAATGGCATCGTCGCGCACGTCGGCTTCGCAGACCCGATCAGCGAGGGCTTGCGGGCGTTGCTCGTAGAAACCAGCCGCGAGTGCGGTCGCACGGTCCATGATGGCGGAACTTATGTGAACATGGATGGCCCCGCATTTTCCACGCGCGCTGAGTCTCATGCTTACAGGCATTTGGGATTTGATGTGATCGGCATGACCAATCTGGGAGAAGCCAAGCTGGCACGCGAGGCCGAGATTGCGCTGGCCACACTCGCCATGATCACAGACTACGATTGCTGGAAAGTGGATGAGGAAGCGGTCTCCGCACACAGTGTCATCGAGCACCTCATGGCGAATGCTGCGGCGGCAAAAGAAATCCTTGCAGCAGTGATCCCGAAAATCCCCAGGGAAGCCACTTGGCCCGAGCATTCTTCATTAGACACGGCGGTCATGACAGCTCATGAAAATTGGCCCACCGGTACAGCGCGGGACCTCGAAGTTATCCTCGCACGCTGGAAATCCGCCCGGGTGGCAGAAGGCTGAGCCTGGTTCGTATTATCCATAATCCTTGAATGATGCCGAAGGCATCTCGGCTACAGGAGCCGGGGGTTGAGCGTAGCGATATACCCCCGGAACCTTTTTGGACGCCTCTGAGTAGCTGCGATCTCCAGATCGCAGTCCGCACCGCACCGCCTGCGACAGGAATGTCGCAGCTACACGGAACGTGGCTTGGGATGACTCTGAGTAGCTGCGATCTCCAGATCGCAGTCTGCACCGCACCGCCTGCGACAGGAATGTCGCAGCTACTCGGAACGTGGCTTTAGACGCCTCTGAGTAGCTGCGATCTCCAGATCGCAGTCCGCACCGCACCGCCTGCGAGAAGAATGTCGCAGCTACATTGGGGATACCTTCCGGGTGAAGCAGCCTTTGAGGAAAATGCATCCCTTTACCGTTTTACGCCTCCCCGATGCTTGAGTCAGGGTGTTGCATGAATTGCCGGGTGCATCCACACCTACGCTTGTTTGCGATCTCTTGGTAACATGCCTGGGTGGCACTTGGTCGTCCATGTCATGAAACTCAACTACTCAATATTATGGACACAGAAAAATGCATTGATGTTTGCAATCGCCTCTTACGTGGAGAGCGTTCTGCAGTGGAAACCTACCAACTAGCCATCGAAAAATACAGCGACGAACCTTCCATCGGAACGCTGCACGGGATCAAAGAAGACCACATAGCTTCGGTCGAACTACTCGAGACAAATGTCATATCCATGGGGGGCAGTCCCGACGATGATTCCGGCGCATGGGGTACCTTCGCAACAACCATCCAAAGCACCGCCAATCTCTTTGGGGAGAGTTCGGCCATTTCTTCGCTGAAAATGGGCGAGGAAGCCGGCAGGAGTGATTACGAAGCTGCTCTAAATGACGATGATGTGATGCCAGGTTGCAAGGAACTGATTCGCAACAGCCTTTTGCCGAAAATTGATCTTCACATTTCGAAACTCGATCAGGTTGCCTGAATAAACTCACGCGTATGGTCGCGACATGGTGGATCCCGTACTCCTTTGGGAGTGCGGGATCTTTCCGTACAACGACTTACAGGCCGCTAAATCTTTACCGTCGACCCATGAATGGGGGATGGTTTTGAAACACAAAACATGTATGCTAGTCTCGAAACATGTCTGCCCTAAATCATATCCCCGCGCTAATCGACCAGACAAAACTCTTGCGGATGATCGTCGCCGGCAGTCCCCTGCTCGAAACGCTTGAAAGCCTCGCCCGGATGATCGAGCAGAAAAGCAGTTCTTTGTCCTGCGGTATCTGTGTGTTTGATCGCGGCCGTCGCGTGGTGGCCAATTCGATCGGCCAAAGCCTTCCAAAAAAGTACGTGGCGGGTTTGATGGATTTCCCTTTGTCCCAGCCCTTTCTTGCACCTTGTGCGACCGTCGCCCATGAAGGGCAGGCGGTGGATGTGCCCGACATCGGGAGTGATGAGCGTTATCCACTCAAACCCTGGCGGGAATTGGCTCTCGAGCACGGGCTCAAGTCCTGCCGCTCCACTCCGATCGTGGATTCGCAGGGTAACGTGTGTGCCACATTTGTCCTTTATTCCAAATCTGCCAACGATGCGGAATGTTTGAACGCCGCACTGGCGGAGACCGCGGCAGATCTGGCAAGTATCGCGATCGAAAGCGAAAACAAGGAGATCATCCGGAAAGAAAACGAAGACCGGTTGCGGTTTGCCATCGAGGGAGCGGGGATTGGCACATGGGATTATAATGCACAGACTAATCGGGTTTCACTTTCCGAAAGGTGCTGCAAGTTATTAGGAATTCAAAATGATAAGGACTTAACCCTGGACGATGTATTGCACGCGCTTCATCCCGATGACCGTGAGCGAACACAGGGGGTAATCCAGGCGGCCTTGGACGAGAATGGTCCTTACGAGGTTGAGCACCGGGTGATCTGGCCTGACGGCTCGACCCACTGGGTCCACGTAAAAGGCCGGGTCTTCCTGGATCATGGCGAGGCATTCCGCTCCATTCGTGGCGTTGCAACCGACATCACAGAAAGTAAACAAAGTCATCAGGACGCTGAGGAGAATGCGGCCAGGTTTCAACTCCTTGCAGAATCACTGCCGCATAAAATTTTCACTGCGACTCCCGCAGGTGAGATGGAGTATCTCAATGAGGAGTGGGCGTATTACACCGACCTTTCAGTGAATGAAGTGCTCGAGCGGGGATGGCGTGAGTTTGTGCATCCCGATGATATTGAGAAAAAAAGGCGCCTGTGGAATAAGGCCATGGAGACAGCCACGCCGTTTGAATTAGAACATCGTTTCTGGTGCCGGGATGGAACCTACCGTTGGCATTTGACGCGTGCGTACCCCCTGAAGGACACTGAAGGAAACGTTCTTCTATGGATCGGCTCCAACACAGACATCGATGTTCTCAAACGCTCGCAGGTCAAATTGCAGGAAAGCGAGTCCCGGTTCCGTAACATGGCAGACGCCACGCCGGTCCTCGTCTGGATGGCAGATGTTTCAAAAAATTGCATTTACTTCAATAAACGCTGGTTGGCGTTTACAGGCCGGACGATGCAGGAGGAATATGGCGATGGATGGCTGCAGGGGGTGCATGACGAGGACCTCGATCATTGCCTGGCGACCTATCAGACAGCGTTCGACCGCCGCGAGCCATTCAGTATGGAATACCGGCTGCGCAGATCCGATGGTGAATACAGATGGTTCTTGGATTCCGGCTCGCCTCTTCATGCACCGGATGGAGCCTTTATAGGATTTATCGGAGGATGTATGGACATCCAGGAACATAAGGAACTCGAGCAACGGTTACGCGAAGCGGAAAGTTGCATCCGACTGGCAGTGGAAGCTGCGGGCATGGGTTTTTGGGACTGGACCGTGGGAGGCTCCGTCAAGTGGTCTTCTGAGCACAATCGCATCCTGGGCCTGGACCCGGACCTTTCCGAGGGATCGTATGAATCATTCCTTCAGAATGTTCATCCCGGAGATCAAACACGTGTGGTTTTGGCCATCGAGAAAGCGCTGAAGAGCTGCGAGGATTATTCCACAGAATTCCGGATCGAACATCCCGAAAGAGGAGCCCGCTGGATAGCAACCCACGGCAGGAGTTTTTGTGATGAGGCCGGCAATGTGACCCGCATGCTTGGAATCGTGCGCGACGTCACCTCAAGCAAACATTACGAGGACCAGATGCGCAGCCATCAGGAGGAACTTCGTTCTGCCCTCGACGGTGTCAAGATCGCTCACGATGAAGCCTTGGCGGCAAGCTCGGCGAAAGACCAGTTTCTCGCAGTCCTGAGCCACGAACTGCGCACTCCATTAACTCCAGTCCTCATGGCGGTTGCCACTCTTCGGGCTGACAAAAACAACACGCAAGAAACGCTGAGTGCTCTGGATATGATCCAGCGTAATGTGCGCATGGAGGCCAGACTCATCGATGATCTTCTAGACCTGACCCGCGTGGTGCGCAACAAGTTGGAGATCGAAAAAGTGCCAGTCGACGTGCATGAAGTGGTGAGATCGGCACTCGAGGTCTGTTTGTCGGAAATCGATCACAAAGCGCTGATGGTGGAAATGGATTTATCGGCCCCGCGTCATGAGATCCTTGGCGATGCGGTGCGCTTGCAACAGGTGTTTTGGAATCTGATGCAGAATGCAGTGAAATTCACTTCCGAATCCGGGCTGTTGCGAATCCGGTCTTTTAACCGTGAGCTTACACTGGTCGTGGAAGTCGAAGATACAGGCATAGGAATTTCAGAGGAACTTTTGCCCCGGATATTTGAGCCTTTCGAACAAGGAGCCAGCCAATACATGCGGCAATTCGGCGGATTGGGATTGGGGTTGGCAATTTCCAAAGCTGCCATTGATGCGCATGGTGGTGAGGTGATTGCGACAAGTGCGGGTGAGGGAAAAGGTGCGATCTTTCGCGTGGAATTGCCGGTGCACCACAGTACCTCAGCCTAGGAGGTCCGCATTTTGCGGGGAAAATCCTTCAAAACTCGAAGCCGCAGGCGCATAAAATTGCTGGCAATGTTTTAAGGGTTTGCTAGCGTCAGGTTTTATGCGCAGGCAACTCGACATCTTTATTGTGGAAAATCATGAGGACACGCTCGTTTATCTCCGCAAGTACTTGGAGCAGAACGGTCATTCCGTGCGATGTGCGTACAGCATGTCCTCTGCCATCACAGAACTCAACACCCGCCCCGCCCAAGTGCTCCTCAGTGATATCGGTCTGGCGGATGGCTCAGGCTGGGATCTTTTACGCAACCTCAAGGAAAAGCCATTCGCCGTGGCAATGAGTGGCTATGGCACAGAGGCCGATATCGAGAAAAGCAAGGCAGTGGGCTACCAGCATCATATTATCAAACCCTTCCTGCCCGAGGAGCTGGATGAAGTGCTGGATTCCATTCCCGATATCCTGGCTTTGGCCTGACCCGGAGCCGGGGGTTTTCCTGACGATTGTATCGGGGCAACAGCTGACGCTTTAAAGTTTGTTTTAAAAAGTTTCGCTTTTATTCTCACTCCCGTTAAATGAACCAGGACACTCTTCAAACCAGCAGCCACGCGAATCGTGCGATCAAAAAACGAAGAGTTTTGATCGTGGACGATCATCCGGTATTTCGGCACGGCATTTCCGCCTTAATTAACGCGGAGCAGGATTTTGAGGTTTGTGGACAGGCCCACACCTCTCCCTTGGCTCTGGACGCGATGCGCAAGCTCAATCCGGACGTGGCGCTCGTCGACGTGTCGCTGCCGGGCACCAACGGAGTCGAGCTCATTAAGCTCATGAAGGCTGAGCAGCCCAAACTTCCCATCCTTGTTCTCTCCATGCATGACGAGTCGCTTTACGCATTACGCGCGTTGCGTGCCGGAGCTCTCGGCTATGTGATGAAAGCAGAGGCTCTCAACTCCGTGCTCATCGCACTACGCAAAGTCCTGGAAGGCAGAATTTACGTGAGTGATAAATTTTCTGACAGGTTGATTTTTCAAGCCGTGCAGGCAGTGGATGGAGGGCTGGGTTCTCCAGTTGATCAACTTTCTGACCGTGAGCTGGAGGTGCTGGAAAGAATCGGTCGCGGCTCCAGTACGCGCGAAGTCGCTGAGGACCTCAATCTGAGTGTTAAGACCATCGAGACTCACAGGGCGCACATTAAAGAGAAGCTCGGCTTTAAAGATGCCCGGGAAATGTTGCGCTTCGCCAATGAGTGGATCGCTCAACAGGAAATTTGACGTCTAATAGTTGGTCTTTTTGGTTTCTAAGCGGGAGAGTGTCGGTGATGACCGAAAGTTGGCGAATTCTTAGGTGAGAGTCAGGGGCTGCCCTGACAGCGCATTCATAGCTGGTTGGCGATTTCCTCATGAAACCTTACCAACCTTATGAATAATACCACAAACGACGAATCCTTTGATGAAGACTACGAGTCAAAATCCGAAGGCAGAGACAGTAATCCCGACGCTATCACCGGCGAACCCGGCTCCCATCCAGTTGGCACCGGTGTTGGGGCAACAGCTGGAGGCGTCGCAGGTGCAGCAATCGGCTCGTTTGCAGGTCCGATCGGCACTTTGATCGGCACTGCTGTTGGCGCTATTGCCGGCGGATACACTGGAAAAGGCATTGCCGAAAGTATCGATCCCTCTGAAGAAGATGCGTTCTGGCGTGAGAATCACTCCAATCAGGCGCACGCCTCTGAAGGTTCTTCGTATGACGAATTCGCACCTGCTTACAGGGTGGGTTATACCGGATATCAGCAGGACAAAACTTTTGACGCCGCAGAGGAAGATCTTCGTATGCAGTATGAGGGCGGCCCTCAGATGACCAATGAGGAAAAAGCTTTGGGCATGACAGGCGACGCTTCGATTTCTGATCCTGCATCACACGGTTCCTTCCGCGGCATTCCATGGGAGCAAGGGGGACGTGAAGCCGCCCGTGCTGCCTACCACCGTGTGCACGAACGTCAGGCACACTCCAACCAAGACTAAACCACACCCTATACTCTACTATGAAATACACATTCCTTCAAAAACCTGCCCTTCTTCTCTGCTCTGCGAGCTTGCTGCTCTCTTTGCCTGCCTGCGCCAGTAAAAACGATCATAACCGGGATCACACCAGCGCGTCCTCTTATTCGCAAAGCGGCAAATCCAGTTATGCGCCCATGGATCAGCGCACGCAGATGGATACCCGCAGCACACGCACTCAAACCCAGACTTACTAAGCCTACTTCCAGGAAAACCTTATGTTACAATACGCTATTATATTTCTAGTCATTGCAATCATTGCCGCTGTCTTCGGATTCACCGGTATAGCAGGCACTGCGGCCTGGATCGCACAAATTCTGTTCGTGGTCTTTGTGATCATTGCGATCATCATGTTTGTGTCCGGTCGCAAATCCTGACTCAGCAGCTGGTAAACAAACCAACTCACTCGAACTCATTTTATGGAAAATCTCGAATCTGCACCGGCCACAGCATTTGACAATCCCGACACCGAACCTCAATTTGATCCCGAACCGCAGTTCTCTCAGGATTCCGCTTTTAAATCGGATTCCCCTTTTGAACCGGAAGTGATCGCATCCGGTGCACGGGAAACATCGCAGGGTGCTCAACAACACATCCTTGATGTCGCCATGCAAGGCAAGGCTTACGTGCAGAAGCGTCCCGGCCTGGTCATCCTCGGAGCGATGCTCGTGGGCGTGGCCGTGGCCATGCTGGCGGGCCGTAATCGTTGGAACGCCAGTCAACCAGAAAGCATCTTTCAACGCATCAGCAATGGCGTGGAATCAGGCCTTCAGGAATGTCCTGAACGCTTCGAAAGCGTCAAAAAATCCATTGCCAACCTGGGACGCGAGAGTGCAGATCTTGGTCACCGGGCACGCAAACTTCTCCACGAACTCCGCTCTCGTTAATATGAGTAATCTACCTAAACCAATGGCGGATCCCTCTCCATCTCCCTCGACCTGGTCGACCATGGATCGCTTGGAAGCAAAGGTTCTGGATGAGCCACTCGTGTCCGTGTTGATCGCTGCTGGAGCTGGCGTTATTTTGAAAGCGCTCCCGCTCGGAGCCATTCTTGGCAGCGTTCTCCGACTTGCCTTGTTCTTCAGCAAGCCTGCCCTACTGATTTTCCTCGGATGGCAGGCGGCAAAGTACAACAGGCCTGGAAAAAAGTAGGCTTCCTCTGTGACTGCCTTTACGTAGATGCGACGCCCTCGTCGCATCTGGCTGCGGCAGAGCTGCGATCCCGCAGATCAAGCGACAGGAGTGTCGCTTCTACGTATAGGCAAGTTCGTTCGGAATCTACTTCTGCGAATCGCTTTAATGCTGCTCCGGTTTGGTGCCGTGGTGATGGTAGCTACCAGATGGCCGTACGCTTTCAAACTGGTTCGGCTTGCGATGGTCCCAATATTCCGCATCCTTAGGCGTCACCACGATCAATGCGATGTCTGGATCTTCCGGCCCATCTGGGAACCAGACACGCAAGCTTTCGTTCCAAACTTCATTAATCTTTTCCTGGTCATGGACAATGTCGGCCTCGCCTTCGATGGAAAGATAAACATCACCATCGTTTTGCATGCAAAGATGCACCGCAGTGCAGACTTCGATCTGGTGCATTTTCGCAGATTCCTGCGAGGTGAGCAGCCAGACGCGGCAACTGGGCTCCAGTTTGCTGATTGCCATAGGTCGCCCACGCAGTGAATCAGCTCCCGCGTGAGTGATGAGCATCGTGGTGCTGAACTGCTCAAGAAGTTCATGCAATGTGGGAATTTCAGATGTTGAGTTCATATCCTAGGATCGCACGAGACACCGGCTCTGCATGTAAGACATTGTCTCCCGAATCCGTATATGAACTCGCGGGTGCCGCTTAGATGCTCAGTTCTGGCCGATGATGCCGAACTTGCCCATTTTGCGGAATTTTGCGTAGCGGGCTTCCAGCATGGCGTCGATTGGCTGCTGGATTAAGGTGTCGATCTCGCGAATGATCGTTTCTTTGAGCGTGCGGGCAGCGGTCTCATGGTCGTGGTGGGCGCCGCCACGGGGCTCAGGGATCACACCGTCGATCACGCCGAGTTCCATGAGGTCGGGTGCTGTGAGCTTGAGCGCTTCGGCAGCTTCGGGGGCGTGTTTGCGGTGCTTCCAGAGAATAGCGGCGCACCCCTCAGGGCTGATCACGGAGTAGTAGGCATTTTCCATGACAAGGACGCGGTCGGCTACTCCGATGCCCAACGCACCGCCGGACCCGCCCTCACCAATCACGATGGAAATAATAGGTACGCGCAGGAGCATCATCTCGCGGAGATTCACGGCGATCGCTTCGGCGATATGGCGTTCTTCCGCGCCAAGGCCGGGATAAGCACCAGGTGTGTCGATGAGTGTCACCACCGGAAGCTTGAACTTCTGAGCGAGCTTCATTAGCCGGAGAGCTTTGCGATATCCCTCGGGGTGTGCGCAACCGAAGTTGCGACGGATATTCTCTTTCGTGTTACGGCCCTTCTGCGTGCCGATCACCACGCAGCGATGAGGTCCAAAGGTCGCGAATCCCCCAGGCATGGATTCGTCATCGCCGTAGAGGCGGTCGCCGTGAAGCTCGACAAACTCGTTGCAACAGAGACTGATATAATCGAGAAAAAACGGGCGGGACGTGTGTCGGGAGATCAAAACGCGCTGCCATGGTGTGAGGTTGCTATAAACGCGCTCTTTGGTTTGCTCGATCTTGGTGCGCATTTGCTGCACCTCAGGATCCAGGTCAATATTCTGTCCATTGCTGTGACGGAGCAGTTCCTCAAGCTTGGCTTCAAGCTCAAAGATCGGCACTTCAAATTCCAAAGGTTGCAAACTCATTTGCGGGTATTTGATGCGGAATCTTCCGCAGGATCAATCATTGAATGATCACTTCGGTGCCATTGGTGAGGATCGCGTGGAGCTCGTCCACTTCCTCGGGGGTCAGTTCAATGCCAGTGGCCGGGCGGGCGACGTCGGTAGTCTGGCCTTCACCGGGATCGGAGTGCGAAAAAATCTGCCAGCCGCCCCGGCCAAGCATAATCCAGCGGGTCGCATCGGCAAATTCCTTGGATCCGAATGCCACACGCTCGCCACCGCGCCAAGCAATTTTTTCATTCACTTTGGCGGTGATTTCCGTGCCCGGGGTGGTGCCGGGCATGTTGACTGAGATGGCTCGATAACGTTTGAAAAATTTGTCGTGGTTGTAAACGTCAATGGTCTTGGGTTCGAGCAGGATCTTGAGGGTGAAGTCGTGGGACGCGAGAGTGAGGATATCGCCAAGGCGAATCACCGTGGAGTCCATGCCATTGATGCGCATGATCATCTCGGAGGTGGTGTTGTTGCGGGTGGCAATGCGGTTGAGTGTGTCGCCACTGGCGACGGTGTATTGAGTTTTGCCCTCCCCGGCGGTGGGTGAGAAGAAGAGTTCGACGTTGATTTTGCCGATGGCATCGATTGCTTCAAACACCCTTGGCGAGTTCGGATACTTTTCAACGATCGCAATGAACTCGCTGCGTGCGGTCTCACGATCCCCTTGAGTGAGTGTGGCATGAGCCTTCTCCAACTCGGCGATGGCGGGGTCTACCGGAGGCGGAGTCGGGGTGGCATTCACATCCACCACTTCCTCAACCGGCGGCGCAGGAGGTTTGAGATAATTCTCATAAGCGTAATATCCACCAGCTCCGAGCAATCCCAGCAGCACCAAAATAATGACAAAGCGCATAATTAAGACCGTACACGTAATCGTGAAAGGCTGCAAGCCCTCAGGATCAATGAAGTCAGCGGGCTGACTCGCCGGAAGTCGTCTCGATGGCTTCGAGTTCGTGTTCAACGCGGCGCAGATTGTCACGCAACTGGGCGGCGCGCTCATAATCCTCCCGCTCGATGGCCTCGTTGAGCTCAGTTTCCATCGTGGAAATCTGCGTGCGAAGGTCGATTTCCACTTTGAGGTTTTTCGGAGTTTTACCCTTGTGCTGCACGCCGCGATGCATCGGACGGATGACGCTGAGGACATGCGAGAAAAACGAAGGATAACAATCGGGGCAGCCCATGCGTCCGGTCTTACGGAAGTCGGCTAGAGTGAATCCGCAGGTGGGGCACGCGGTGGCTGTGGAGGCTTCGGCTTCCTGAAGCTCGACGCCGGCGGCGACGAGCTGCTCGGCAAGGCCGAATCCGGCAGGGTCATTCACGGCTTGGGCATGCGGGCAATCAGCGCAGAGATCAAATTTCTTGATCTTGCCTTCCACGATTTGCGTGAAAAAAATGGTCTTGGGCTTTTTGCAGTTTTTGCAGTCGTCGGGTAACATGATGCGGTTTCTCTAGCATAGTTACGTCTCAGGCCAATACAAGTGGCAATCGTTTTTTGGAAATGAAGAGCTAAGTCTGGTCGGCGTGCCAGACGGTTTGGCCAGATACAATGGTGCGGACGGGGATGCCTGTGAATTCCCATCCATGAAACGGGGTGTTTCGCGAGAGCGAGTAGGATTTCTCCTTGTCGCAGGTCCATTTGCGGGAGGGATCGAAAAGGGTGATGTCCGCCGGACGGCCAATTTGCAGAGTTCCAGACTCGAGGTTGAAAAGTTTTGCAGGGTTGATGGTGTACATCTCAACCAGCTTCGCAAAGTCGATGGCTCCGGTTTCCTGGACGAGGATTTTGTTAAAAAGCGCCACTTCAGTTTCGAGGCCGAGAATGCCGAACGGGGCTTGATCGAACTC
>JBGTCP010000023.1:0-2895 GCA_041748815.1 Chthoniobacterales bacterium | reverse complement strand
TTGGATCACGCGGGGCAGCGCGGCGGATAGTCTGGTGTGTTATTGCCTGGGGATTTCGGATGTGTGTCCGGTGCGGTTTGAGCTGTATTTCCGGCGCTTCCTCAATCGCGACCGCATGTCGCTCAACAAGCTGCCGGATATCGATTTGGATTTTGCGCATGACCGCAAGGACGATGTGGTGGATCTGATCTTCCGTAGATATGGGAAGCATGCGGCGGTGGTGGGCGGATTTTCCACATTTCAGGGACGCAGTGCTTTTGCGGAGATCGCAAAGGTGCTTGGGGTGTCGGAGTATCAGATCCGGCAAATGACCAAACGCATCCCGCATGTTGCGGCGCGGCGTGTGCGCGAAGTCGTCGCGGAGAGTCAGGAATGCCGCGATCTCGCGCTGGAGGACGAGCAATATCAGGTGGCGTTGCGGCTGGCTGAAAAACTCGACGGCATGCCGCGCCACGCCAAGATGCATCCTTGCGGGGTCGTGCTCGCGCGTCAGCCGGTGCAGGAACTCTCGCCGGTTTTCACCAGCCGCAAGGGGTATGCCACGACGCATTTTGATATGGATTCTGTGGAGGCTATCGGATTGGTGAAAATGGACATTCTTGCGCAAGGCGGACTGGCCGTGATGCGCGATACAAAAAAACTGCTCCGCGAGCGCGGCATCCGCCCGAGACCCGAGGATTTGCGCGGCTGGCAGGATCCTGAGATCTGGAAAATGATCGCTGCGGGTGAGGCCCGGGGGGTGCATCACATTGAGAGTCCGGCCATGACGTCGCTGGAGCGGATGGTGGGTGTGGATAACATTGATGACCTTGTTGCGATTGTGTCGGTGATCCGGCCCGGTGCGGCCAATTCGTTGAAGAAGACCCAATTTGCGCGGCGCGCGCAGGGGTTGGAGGCAGTGAACTACACGCATCCCAGCCTGGAGCCGGTGCTGCGATCCACTTACGGGGTGGTGGCTTACGAGGAGCATATTTTGCAAATTTGTGATGTGTTTGCGGGATTGGCGCCGGGTCGTGCCGATGTGCTGCGGCGTTCGCTCGTCAAACAACGCATGCACATGGTCGAGGAGATCGGGCGCGAGTTTGTCGAGTGCGCGCGCAGACAGGGTCGCACGGATGCCGAGATCGAGGCGGTGTGGAATCTGGTGGTGGGATTTCGCGGTTACGCATTTTGCCGCGCGCATAGCACTGCTTACGGAGTGGAGGCGTATGAAGCGGCTTATCTGAAGCGCTACCATCCAGCGGAATTTCTCGCCTGCGTGCTCACGCACGGCAAAGGATTTTATACGAGGCAGGTTTATGCGCTGGAATGCCGCCGGCTCGGTATGCGTTTCCTGCCGCCGGATGTGAACCGCTCGCAGGATCGTTACTTTCCGGAAGCGTCAGGCGGTAGGGCGGTCAGGCCCTTGACCGCCGCGATGCCGGATGGCGAGGGCCCGCCATCCCTACCACACTCACACGCAATCCGCGTACCGCTTTGGCAGGTCAGTGGCATCTCGGAGGCCACGCTGGAAAGCTGGCGGCGCGGACGCCCGTTTGCTTCGCTCCGGGATTTTTACAACCGCACCAGCGTTTCGCGGGATGAAATGGCAGCATTGATCCGGGTAGGTGCATTTGATGAGTTCGGGCTCCTGCGCACCGGGCAATTCTGGGAGTTTCAGCGTTTGGCCCAGTGGCCGAGATCCGGGGCACAATATGGATTGGCCGGTGTCGAACCGGGGCGCCCGGAGAAAACAGCGGCGGCTGAGGCGCTTGAGGAACCCGGTTATCTCGACCGTCTCCGAGATGAGATCGAGCTGTTGGGATTCACGGTCAGCGGGCACCCGCTCGATTTGTATCCGGAGGTGCAGTGGCAGAGTTACTGTCCGATCGCGCGATTGGCGGAGTATCCCGGTGAGCAGGTGACCACGTGCGGTCTGGTGATCGAGACCCGTCTGCACCATCAGAGCGATGGCCGGATGATGAGGTTTTTCTCACTCTGTGATTATTCTGGAATTCTTGAATGCGAGATGTTTGCCGGGATTTACAAAAAATTCGGAGCCGAGAGCTTGCGGCATCCCGTCTTGGAAGTGACCGGCACCGTACAGCTATTTGACAATGGCCAGGGCTTCACGTTGCAGGTCGAGCGGGTAGGGAAGGTGCGTCGGACGCACGCAGCCCTGTTGCCAGCAGCGTGAGGGCGGTAGCGGTGAAGGTTGCACCCTAACGGAGAGCGGGTTTTCCTACCCGCTTTGAGACGGCGCCATGAAGCGCCGGAGGCGGACAGGAATGTCCGCCCTCCTTTCAGAAGCAACTTTCGGAGATGCGCCCTCCGCAACGTGAGGTCGGCACCGGTGAAAGGCTGGCACCTCCAAATTCCCTGAAAGGGAATAATCTACCAGCCCAGGGTTGTCCGCTGCGGGCTACCCTGGGGTTTATCGTAACAAAAGAGCCAACTCTGAAAGAGTTGAATCCGCAGTGTGAATTGAGCATCATTCACCGCAATGTCGCAATCGCTCGCAAAGATCCTTTTGCATCTGGTTTTCTCGACCAAGGAACGGCGTCCATTTCTAAAAGATCCGGTTCTTCGAGAAGAACTCCATGATTATCTCGGTGGCATTCTCACAAATCTTGAATGCCAGCCTCTCATCATTGGAGGGGTGGAGGATCATGTGCACCTGCTTTTCTCGCACTCCCGCACAACCAAAGTGGCGGACGTCGTGAAGGAATTAAAACGCGGTTCCAACACGTGGTTGAAAACAAAATCGCCCGCGTTGGCGGACTTCGCATGGCAGAATGGTTATGGTGTTTTTTCGATTGGCCAATCACAGGTCGGAGATTTGCGTGCTTACATTGCCGGTCAGGAGGAACACCATCGGAAAATTTCGTTTCAGGAAGAATTCCGCCGGTTGTTGCA
>JBGTCP010000022.1:0-6536 GCA_041748815.1 Chthoniobacterales bacterium | reverse complement strand
CGGGGTTGTGCTCTGCTCGACGGCGCACTACAAGCGACACTCCTGTCGCATGAGCTAGGGGATTTACTACGATCCCGCAGCTGGGGGACAGCTACGTCTATGCGATTCTTAGTGCGTGGCCAGGTAGGCGACGAGGTCGCTAGCGAGTTTGGGGCCGATTCCTTCGGCGGTGACAATTTCTTCGGCGGTCAGTTTGCGGATGCGCTGGATGGAGCCGAAGGTTTTGAGCAGGATTTCTTTCCGGCGTGGGCTTATGCCGGGGCAGTCATCGAGGATGCTTTCGCCCATGCGGCGTTTCATGAGGAGCTGGTGGTAGCCATTGGCGAAACGATGCGCCTCGTCGCGGATGCGTTGAAGGAGCTTAAGCGCACCGGAATCATGAGGCAGCTGCAAGGGGAGGGGACGGGCGGGGCGGAAAATTTCTTCGTTCTGCTTCGCGAGTCCTATGATGGGGAGGTCGTGGAGTCCGAGCCTCTGGAGTTCTTTGGAAGCGGTGCTGAGTTGGCCTTTGCCGCCGTCGACGATGACGAGGCTTGGAAGTCTCACGGCGGATGGAAGCCGCTTTGCGACGCGGGTGAGCATTTCACCGGGAGCTTCCTGCGATAACACAGCGTCGTCGCCGATCACTGCTTTGGATTCCAGAAGGACACGTGAATAGCGGCGGCGGATGACTTCCCCCATGCTGGCAAAGTCGTCCTGACCCTTGACGGTGCGGATGCGGTAGCGGCGGTAATTTGCGCGGTCGGCCTCACCGTTGCGGAAGCACACCATCGACGCCACGATATGCGTGGTTGAGATATTTGAAATATCGAAGCACTCCATCACTTGCGGGGGTGCGGGCATTCCGAGTGCGTCGCCGAGTGCGCGTAAATCCTCCTGCGTGTCGAGCACGGTGGGGAGCATTTTGTGGGTGAAGCGGCGCATGGGTTTGGTGGTGCGCTTGAGGGCCTCGACCATGTCGCGGAGTTCGGCGGCCCGCTCGAAATCCATCTTCTCCGCGGCTTTGTGCATTTCATCGCGGAGCTCGCGGATGGGTTCTTTGGCCGACCCTTCGAAAAGCCCGCAGGCCTCATTGACGCGCTCGCGGTACTCGTCTTTGGTGACGCGGAGAATGCAGGGGGCGCTGCAATTTTTGATCACATCATTGTGGCAATGTTTGTAGTCGGCCTCGCCGGGCACGAGCGGACGGCATGTGCGCAGTCCGTAGCGTTTTTTTACCCAATTGAGCGTCGTGCGAAGCGCACCGGAGTGGGGGAATGGTCCAAAATACCGTGCGCCATCGTCTTTCTTTGCGCGGGTGAGTTGGAAGCGCGGGAACGGGTCGTTGAAATTGACCTTGAGCATGAGGAAGCGCTTGTCATCACGAAAGCTGATGTTGTATTTCGGGCGGTATTCTTTGATGAGACGGCCTTCGAGCAGGATGGCCTCGGGTTCGCTGCGGACGACATGGAACTCAAAATCCCAGATGCTTTGGATGAGTGCCCGTGTTTTGAGATCGGCAGTCATGCGGCGCGACGGCATGAAGTAGTTACTTACGCGTTTGCGGAGGTCGCGGGCTTTGCCGATGTAGATGATCTTGTCCAGGCGGTCGCGCATGAGGTAGACCCCTGGTTGATGGGGCACCTCATGGAGGCGTGTGGAGAGATCGGGCTGTTCGGAGGATTTCAGTGGGCGGGACGCCATGTCACTTCATCCGACGAAGTGTGCTTCGCGTCAAGAGCGGCGGGTGAAAATTCGCAACTGGCTCGCGTTTTTGTCGAGTTCGTCGAGGCGCTCGAGGAGAGCTTCCTGCTTTTTGATCTGCTCTGCGTTGGAGTCCCGGAGCGCGCGTAGTGCTGCTTTGGGCTCAGTGGGGACTGGCGCGGGGGTGGGGTTTTCCTGAGCGAATGCAGTGAACGCTAGAAATGCCACCAGAGCGCAGGTGGAGAAAATGACAGGGAGTCTCATCAATCGGTTCCTCCGGGGCGGCCGCTGCGTGAAGCAAAAATACGTGCCTGGCGAACGTTTTCTTCGATTTCCAGGATTTTAGCGTCGATTTTTTCGTGATTTGCAATCATGACAGCCTGCTGAGCGCTGATTTCTGTGATCAGTTGCGAGAGTTCGCGATCAGGAACCTGGCCGGTTTGGCTTTGTGACTTGGCCGAAGGGAAGACAATGAGGGCAAGCGCGATGAACGCAGGCCACCAGGACTTGAGGATTTTATTCATTATTCGTAGGGTGGGAGGGGTCGTGAAACCGCAGATTAACAGGCGTGTAGTTATAGATCGAGAAAAAAAGCTGCTTACTTGGCATTGTTTTTTTGCAGCAGGAACCGTTCCTTTCTTGCAATTATTCTAAAACGCGTCAGTATTTGCGAAATATGGCTTCCGGTGGCATGCAACAATCGCAAAATCTCTCGCTTCAACAGTCGCTCGCGCCTCAGTTGCAGCAGAGTCTTGCAATCCTGCAAGCGCCCGTCCTCGAGTTGCGAAGTCTGGTGCAGCAGGAGTTGGAAGCCAACCCGATTCTCGAAGAAGAGATCCCTCAGGGTGATGCCGAAGGCGCGAGTGAGGCGGATGAATTTGACAAGGAATTTGAGGAGCTCTCGAAGCTGGATGATGAATGGCGCGACTACATGGCGCAGTCGGGCTCCTACAACAGCCGCTCGGAAGAGGACGAGGAACGCAGGCAGCACTTTTTTGAATCGCTGGTCAGTCCGGAAACCCTGCAGCAACACCTCCTCACTCAGGTGCCGAGCGCGGATCTCTCGTTGCCAGACTCACGCATCGCCGAGGTGCTGATCGGAAACATCGATGATAACGGATTCCTGAGCACGCTGCCGGAAGATATTTCGAAAAATACCGGCGTCGATCTGGCGGACCTTCTGCGGGTGCTGGACGTGGTCCGGGCATTTCATCCGGTGGGGGTGGCCGCCTATGATCTGAAGGATTGCCTGCTCATTCAGCTACGGAGGCTGAGTAAAGAGGATTCGCTGGAATACCGGGTTGTGGAGGGATTTTTGGATCCACTTTCCAAGAAAAAATACCCCGATATCGCCAGGAAACTCGGCACTACGACCGATCATATCCAGCGTGCGGCGCAGTTTATCGCAACGCTAAGCCCGAAGCCGGGACAGATTTTCAGCGCGGATCCGCACAACTATGTCCTGCCGGATGTGAGCATCGAAAAGATCGGCGAGGAATACACGATCATCCTGAACGGCGAGCAAATCCCGCATCTCCGCATCAGCAATGCTTATAAAGATTTGATGGCGCAGAAAGATAATCCCGGTGGAGTGAAAGACTACGTGCGGGATAAAATCCGCAGCGGGAAATTTTTGATAAAGAGCATTCACCAGCGGCAGCAGACCATTTGGAATATTTCCAACGAAATCCTGCAACGTCAGCGTGACTTCCTCGACAATGGCCCATCCGAGCTGCGTCCGATGACGATGTCGCAGGTGGCAGATGTGGTGGGTGTGCACGAAACGACCGTGAGCCGGGCGATCTCAGGGAAGTTTGTGGCCACACCTCAGGGTGTCTTTGAGATGAAATATTTCTTCACGCCGGGATATAAAACCGAGGACGGCACGGTGCTGAGCAATACCAGCGTGAAGGAATCCATCGGTGACCTGGTGCGCAATGAGAATGCGAAAAAGCCGCTCAGCGATCAGGAGATCGTGGAAATTCTGACCGAGCGCGGCATTCCCATTGCCCGTAGAACGGTGGCAAAATACCGGAACGAGCTGAATATTTTACCGAGCAATATGCGCCGCTCGTATTAGGAATTGATTATGCAGATTTTGAAGTTTGATGAGCCGGCATTTGACCGGAAATTAAAAGCCCTCAATCGTGTGGCGCGTCCGGATCCAATGGTTTCGACCGCAGTCCGCGAGATTCTTGATGGTGTGGAGGAACGGGGTGATAGCGCGTTGCTGGAGTTTTCGGAGAAATTTGGCGGGCCGAAGCTGACGGCTGCGAAGTTGCGGGTGAAGGACGCAGAGCTGGACGGGGCCCTGGAGGCTCTGGACCCGAAGGTGCTGCGGGCATTGAAGACATCGCATCGCAACGTGCTCGATTTTGCGAAGCAAAGCATGCGCAAAAACTGGACGGCCCGCAATGCACAAGGCGCCCAGGTGGGCGAGCGATTTGATGGATTCAGCCGGGTGGGGATCTATGTGCCGGGCGGGACGGCGCCGCTGGTCTCCACTGCCATAATGACGGTCACGCTCGCGAAAGCAGCCGGAGTGGGGGAAATTGTGGTGACTTCGCCCTGCGGAGCGGACGGAAAATTGAATCCGGCGCTTCTGGCTGCACTAAAGCTGGCGGGCGCGACCGAGGTCTATCGTGTGGGCGGCGCTCAGGCCATTGCCGCTTTGGCATTTGGTACGAAGACGATTCGCCCGGTGGTGAAAATTTTTGGCCCAGGGAATGCCTACGTGGTGGAGGCGAAACGCCAGGTCTTCGGACGCGTGGCGGTGGATCTTCTGCCCGGACCCAGCGAAGTGCTGGTCGTGGCGGATGATTCGGCAAATGCTGAATGGGTCGCAGCAGATCTCCTTGCGCAGGCCGAACATGGATCGCGGAGCGTGGTGGGATTTGTCACCAATTCGGCGGAGATGCTTGCTCAAGTGGAGGCGGCGATTCACGGGCGGCTGCAAAAGCTGAGCCGGCAGACGCATTTGCTGCCGGTGATCGAGAAGGACACATTTTTGGTGCTGGTCGAGTCGATGGACGAGGCGATCCGGTTTGCTAATGATTTTGCAGCGGAGCACGTCTCGCTCGTTACCAAAAGCGCCCGCAAAGATGCGGAGCGATTGACCAGCACAGGCGCAATTTTCGTGGGAGGATGGTCGCCAGTGGCGGCAGGCGATTTTATGGCAGGTCCCAGTCACGAACTGCCCACCGGAGGAGCCGGCAAGGCGTTCCCGGGACTCACGGTCGATCAATTCCAACGCCGCACGAGCGTGGTGGAATTTGATGAGGAGTCACTCCGCAAATCGTTGCCGGTGATTGAGGTGTTCAGCGGAATCGAGGGATTGGACGCTCACGGCGAATCTGCTGCCGCCCGGTTTGAATAGCTCAACACCATCTCCCTCATGCGCCTGCCCGCAGTTCTCGAAAATTACTTGAAGCGGGAGGGGCCGGTTCAGGAATTTTTGTGGTTCGGGCTGAAGCAGGCATGGGCTTGCATCTTCGGTGCGCTGCTGCTGGCCGGATTGATCGGCTCATCAATCTGGTATCCTGACTGGGGACTGCACCGCTACGATTTCTTGTTTTTATATGCTGTGGCGATCCAAGCTGCCCTGATTTTATTGAAATTGGAAACAATGAGGGAATGCGCGGTGGTGATCCTGTTTCACATTCTGGCGACGGCGATGGAGTTGTTCAAAACGTCGGAGTCCATTGGCTCTTGGAGTTATCCCGGGGACGCGGGGATTCAGATCGGCAATGTGCCGCTGTTTGCGGGGTTTATGTACAGTGCTGTAGGCAGCTACATGGCGCGGATCTGGCGAATTTTCGACTTCAGGTTTGAGCATTTTCCGGCGTTCTGGATCGCTGCGTTGCTGGCCGGGCTATCGTATCTCAATTTTTTCACGCACCACTATTTGCTCGATATCCGGTGGTGGCTGATCGGTGGCGTCTCGCTCGCATATTTTCGAACGCGCGTTTTGTTCACTCCGATGAATCACGAGCGTTCGATGTCGTTGTTGCTCGGGTTTGTGCTGGTGAGCTTTTTTCTGTGGATTGCGGAAAATCTCGGCACGGTCACAAAGACATGGATCTATCCAGATCAAACCGCCGCGTGGAAGCTGGTGAGCCTTGGTAAATTCACAGCGTGGTTTCTGCTCATGCAGCTGAGCTTTGTCCTCATCTATGGGTTGAGGAAGTTTGAGGAAAGACTCAAAGGAAGCGAGAGCTAGCCAGTGTATTCAGTAAAACGACCAATGTAAATACTGCTCATTCGAGCGAGAGGTGAGAACTAACCCTTTGCGACTTTGCATGACATTTATTGTATCATGTTATAGATATAGGCCTGACTTGGAGCTATTTATGGAATTGTGAACAACCTGGGGAGAGTCATTCCAGGTCTGATGGCGGAATTTGACCCCTTGCCCATAGAATGCGGATTTGAATGCCGTGAGTAGCTGCGATCTCCAGATCGCAGGTCACACCCGCAACCTACTGCGACAGGAATGTCGCAGCTACCGGGAACGCGACTTGGGATACCTCCGAGTAGCTGCGATCTCCAGATCGCAGGCAGCACCCGCAACCTACTGCGACAGGAATGTCGCAGCTACCGGGAACGCGACCTGGGATACCGCCGAGTAGCTGCGATCTCCAGATCGCAGGTCACACCCGCAACTTACTGCGACAGGAATGTCGCAACTACCGGGAACGCTGCTCTCTGGTTACGCTTACGACACGCACCGTCGCAATTCACAGAGTTGCACCCCAAAGCACTGACGCTCGCTGCCTTCCCATAGACACTACGCACGCGGGAAGATCCCGCCTTGAATACCCCCGCTCCGTTACTCACATCCATTTTGTTCTTTC
>JBGTCP010000021.1:0-8200 GCA_041748815.1 Chthoniobacterales bacterium | reverse complement strand
ACAGGCGATGTGGAAAAACCGAAATCAAAGCGACACCCCGTCGCGGCCAACAGATCCAGATTCGGAGTCCTGGCGTCGGGATCTCCGTAACATTTCAGGTGGCGACCAGCGTCCTCGCCTTGCAGGATGATGAAATTGGGTTGAGTTTTATTGTTCATGGCCGAGGGTTTTCATGGGAGGTTTCAGCGGATCGACAAAAGCCAAAACCGAGGTTGCCGGTGGTGGTTCGGAAGCCTGAGAGCGGCTTCGCATACCGGTCGTCATCAATAAAATTTTCCTGTTCCGAGGGATCTCGTTCCAGATCAAAAAGAACCTCGGGTCCGTCTTCTGCGTAATACTGATACTTGAGGGCGTCGGATTTGATCATGAGGTGTTTGCCCCCAAACTGCGACAACGTTTCGTTTTTCCACGACGGGCTTGAAGAACCGGAAAGCGTCCGCATCAGCTCAAGCAGACTGCGGCTGTCCGTGCCGGTTTCCGCAGGCAGGTCGGCCAGCTCCAACATCGTGGCGAAGAGGTCGATGAGGTTGACATTTTCGCTCACCTCGCCGGGGCGAAGGCCGCCAGCTGGCCAGCGGATGAAGAGCGGAATCCTGACACTCTCTTCGAAGAACTTTTGTTTTTCCCACAGGGCATGCGCCCCGAGCATCTCCCCGTGGTCAGCCGTGAAAATGATGATCCATGCATCGGGATTTTCGTTGGCCAGCCGCATGGAATCCAGCACTCGACCAAAGCGGGCGTCAGTTGCCTCAATGTTGGCACAATAGGCAGCGGCGGCCCGACGGTATTCGCGCTCGGAAATTTCGTGACCGATCCGGATGGGCCCGGCGTATTGGGCGCAACGGCTGAGCCAGGGATGTTCAAATGGGATGCCGTGTGGCGGGACTTCCACGCGGTTCAGATAATAGGCAAAGCGTTCCTCATCTTCAGCCAGATATGGGTAATGTGGTAGATTGCAGCCCAGATACATAAGGAGAGGACGTTCCCGATCCGCCTGGTCGTATCCGGTATCCAAAAAACGCTCGCGAAGGATGTGGCAGGCTCCTTGCGTTGCGTATTCATCCCACACCGCGTAGGGCGAACTGCCGCAGCCGGCGCGACGGATTTCCTTCACGCAATTCCACTGCGAACCCTGCCAATGGCCTGGTGGTGGAGGCGTCTTCCGTGAGGGCTTCCACGCCTGCGGCGACAGACCCCCCACGGAACCGGGAGGAATCATGTGGTCCATGCCCACCCGCCGCAGCCAGCCCTGCATTTGGTCGGAGCCTGTGTGATGCAGTTTGCCACAGGCGACGGTGTCATAGCCGTGTTCTGCAAAAATGCGGGCAAAGGTGCGAGTGCCCGCCGGGAGGTCCTGCCCATAACGCTCGCAGCCAAGCGCGCGAGGGTAGCGCCCGGTCGCAAAGCATTGTCGGGCAGGCATGCAAATGGGCGAAGGCGTGTAGGCATTGGTGAAGCGGCAGGCATCAGCCGCAAGCGCGTCCAGCACCGGCGTGCGCACCACGGGATGTCCGGCGAAGCCAGTGTGGTCAAAGCGCCATTCGTCACCCATCAAGATCAGAATGTTAGGAAAAGAACTCATGGGAATCGAATATGGAGAAGTAGAAATCCGGGGGTTTCACACCGGATAAGCGCCTCCAGCGTCTGCCGCGTAGTCGGGTAGGCCGAGGGTGGCCGGGACGTCGCGGATATCCATCAAATACAGGTGGTTGCTTTCGGTGGCCGGGTCTCCAGCCAGCAACAGCACCCAGCGCCTGCAGGGCGTGACATACGGATGGGAATGCGATTTCTGGCCCGTGCCATAGGTCGGCCATGGTCCGCTCAGCAATTGCCATGTTGGTTCACCAGTCTCCGAAAGTTCGCGCAAAGTGTAGAGAACCCGCCCGCTTTCGTCGTCGGCCACAGCGTCAGTCATCCAGCAATCACCGGATGGCACTGCTGCAACATGCCGTCCTTTGAGATTGGGCACTTTGAATTCGACCCGTCGATGCGTCCGCGGGCAGGTCATTCCGCCATAGGCCTGGCCACCGCCGCCGGCTTCATATTGGACGCCGCGCTGTGTGGAACTATAGTGGCAGGTGTTGACACCCGGTTGATTCGGGCTGCGCAGGGCCATATACCATCCTCCATCATAATCCGTCATCAGCAACATGTGCTCAACAGGGAGATGATCGTAGGAAAAGACCAGATGCCGTTCGCCGTAAGGGATGACGTGCTTGGTGAAGGCATTGATGCGCACGACGAGATGGTGTTCTCCGGTATCGAGGTCATACCGGACCAATTGCGTATCGGTGATCTCGCGACGTGCAGAACGCCCCTTAATGACAAGACTCCTCATTTGTTCGGCATCGTGTGAGATGTAGAAGAAGTAGCGTCCACAAGGCGAAGCGCAGTTCTGACTCTTGATCAAGCGGCCCGCAGGAATCTCGAAAAGCAGCCGGTCCACTCCGGTTTCGATCCCCACGGCGTGGAACTCGGTGCCGTTGCTGTAAATAAACTCCCGCCGGGCCGTATTAAAAACGGTGGGCTCACCCGGATGGGAAAATTCCGGGGACGGGAGGATCCGCGCGAGTTCTCTTCGTTCGCCCGTCATCATGTCTAAAGCTTCCCAACAGGTTTCGTGGATGACATCCTCCACGACCTGATATCGCTGATACACCAGCCAGCGTCCATCCGGGGAGAGAGACGGAATAAAGTAATACAGCGCCTGACAGTATTCAGGACCCGATGTGAGCTGGTAAGCCGCGCGCCCGGTGCCGGGGACCTCAACACGTGGAAATTGGGCGGCGATGCGATCTGGTGCAAGCGGATCGGATTGGGTGAGAGTGGTGGTTGATGTCATGGTTTCTCCTGTGTTTGAGGGGCGATTGGATTGAAAAGGGAAAAGGCAGAATCATTTTTTATATGATTCTATCTCTGCATTCATCGGGGTTCGAGCTGATGCAGGGCGGCGGTGAGTTGGGCGAAAAGTCCCATGCCCCAAGGAGCAATCACCCGGAACCGAATGCGTTGGATATCGATGCCGACGGTTTCTCCCTTGTTGCTCTGGGAGGCACCGCGCAGCCAGCCGTCTGGGTCGAGGTAATCATTAATGAGAGCCTCATGGGCCCGGCGGGCGGCGGACAGATGGGAGTCGTCGAACATCCCGTGCAACACGCCAAGAGCCAGGGCGGCGGCGATCCCGCTGGAGCCGGAGGTGTCGGGGAGAATGTCCGGCTCGTCGAAGAAACAGGGCCAGAGTCCGTCGCCGGACTGACGGCGCGCCACCCAGGCCGCCATGCGGACGGCCTCATCCACCAGATGCGGCGGACGGTCGGCAGTTGAGAGCAGTGTCAGCGTGCGCACCAATCCCAGAAAATACCAGGCCACCCCGCGCGACCAGCTCTTGAAGGTGCGCTCCTTCGTTTTCGGCACATACCGCAGCCAGAGGACATCGTCTTCGGCAAGGTATTGTTGGTTGACCTCCAACTGGCGGATAGCTTTCTCGTGGTATTCCTCTTTGTTGGAGTAAACGGCAAGAGCCATCATCGGATAGGCGATGTTGTAGGAAGTCTCGGCAACCACTTTTTCTCCGACCGCATCCACCACGCTGGAGTAATGATGGCGAAAGCCTTCTTCGGCCAAGGCCAGAGCGGGGTGATTGGGGTATAGCATCGCCAACAAGGCAAATGGACCGGTGGTTTCCGGTCCGCCGGGCTTGGCGTCGTTGGGGCGGCCACGGAAATCCTCACGACGTCCGGTGTCGGCATCAAACCAGAGCTCAAGCTGGTTTTTGAGCATGGTGGCGGCCGCATTTTGTCCGCACAGGGAGAGCTCACGCAGCCCATCCACGACACACACACCCATCCAGTCGCAGGGCTGGATGCTGGCGGGGGAGCAGAAGAGTTCAAGGAATCGGCCCAAAGTAGGTGGCCCGGAGATCGCAGCGAGATGGGGAAGGACGGAGTCTGGCGCATTCGGCCCATGGTCCACGATCCAGAACGGGGTGGTCGGTTTAACCAGCGACAGTGCCAGACCGTCGCGCAACGAGGCAGCGGTTTGCCGCGCATCAAGGGGGAGACCGTAGACTTGGCCGGGAGCAGCGAAGAGGATTTCGACGGTGCCATAGGATTCGCCGGAGTTGGCGTTCGCAGCGTCGAGGGTGTGGGGCACCCGTTCGTCCACGGCCGCCGTGAGGCGGAGCAGGGTTGGACCATCAATCCTGGCGGAGTCTGCTGCCCAGTGTAAAACCGTGGGTGGACCGTCTTGAGCGTGGCAAATCGGAGTGGCATGACGTCCCGCCATGGGGCGTTTCCCGGCAGGGAATTCGATGGAGGGAGCCTCAACACGGTGGGCAGTGCACCTGGAGCTGTCGCTGACAGATGGCTCGGGTGTGCCGACGACTGGCAGCGTGCCTTGATGGCAGTGCTCGACGAGCACGCGGTTACAAGTGTCCGGGTCGATGCCATTGGTTTTGTGGGAGCGGAGTTGCGGGTCAGTCGTCATGGGACTTGGGCGAGTTTACGAAGTCGAATGAGGGTTCCCTGCTTTTTTCAATCCCAGGCACTGGCACCGGGTTGTGAGCTGGTGGTCAACTTGGGCACTAACGGATGGCCCCGTAGAGCTCGTTGTTTCTGGATATGTCTGGCTATTACCGCCATGTTCCGGTCGGGATCTTTCAAACTGCGCGGATAGTAATAATAGATGAGATGTTCGGGACCGAGAGCGAGAACTTCAGGAAGGCGTTTATCCATGGTTGGGACATCCTGCTCGGCCATGGCATGGTTTTCGATCAGAAACAGCGGTGCCTTCCCGCATCGCCGGGCGATATCGACAAAGTATGCGCCCGTTTCACAAAGGAGCTTGGTGGCCAACACGCCGCCCGAGTCGCTGATCCCGCGATCCTCGGCGCGAAAAGGACGACCATCGCAGCCGAAATCATGAAGATGTCGGATGGTCGCACAGCGCTCGACCGCATACCCTTTCAGATTGGCAAAGAGAAACATACCAATTCGGGTCTGTGGCTGCATCCTGAGGATCTCGGCACCCACTCGATCGAAGAAACCGGCAGTGGCATCAACGTGCGAGCGAAGATCATCAATATCTTCCCCGGCCAGGGCACGCCGCGCCGCGGGTGAATAATCACGCTGCCCCAGATTCTTCACTTCATCCCATACGATCCCGGTGATCGGGAAAAGACGAAACAGGGTCTCGAGCGACTGGCAGAAGAAGTCGAACGTAGCCGGATGATGAACGCTCGCGATAGGACCGAGCCAGCCAATGAAGGGTGTGCCATCTGATTTCTGCGACATCGCCTTGGGATTGGTAGCGCTGAAGATACTGGGCACCTTGGGGCAACCCGCGACGAGCCCGCCCCAGCGGCTGGGCGTGGCAAAGACTTGCATACCCGCCCGATGCGCCTCTTCACAGATGATCCCGTAATTTTCCACCGCAGCATAGAGATCCTGCTCCAAAACACCGATGATGACTGCATCCGTGCCGCATTCGGCCATCCATTGCATGTCCTCACGGACATGGCGCGGGACGATGGTATAGGTGTGAGAGCGGAAGTAGTAGGAGGAAATGAACATTGGGTGTTAGCTCGTCTTCTTTATAGGTAAACCTAACTGACCGCTTCCTATCCTTCCGCAGATGCTTTGGAAAAATCGGTGAGTCCGGGCAGATCGGAATTCACCGAGATGGCTCCTTCCGAGTGGACGCTCGCGCGAAAACCGGGCGACACGGCAACGCATGCTGTGGTCTGCAGTCGAATTTCCCGACCAGGGCTTTGGTTGGAGAGCAGTTCCATCTCGCCGCACTGGCGGAATGTGCAGCCGACCAGATTGATGACGGTTTTCAGGCCAGGCGGGAGTTCAGGCACTTGCTTCAGCCGGATGCCACTGGCCCCGAAGCTGGAGTGAACAATCGTGAGCACGTCAAGTGGCGTGCCGATTTGAAGAAACCACGCAGGCTCGGAGTGCAGGACCCGGACGTTGTCGAACAGAAGCTGCTCCTGCACGGGAATGGGAGCCCCGGGGTAATAGGAGCGGCTGTAGGCGTCCCGGTCGAAGTGCACCGAGAAACCGACTCTGGGGTTCTCCAGGAAAATGTCGCGGAAGACCACATTTCGAACACCCGCCATGTGGATGTCTTCATCTTGCACCATTCGCCATTTGATTCCATCGAGCACCTGGTATCCGGTCAGGTGTGTCGGGCGGGTGAGCGAGGTATGGATCGATCCGTCGGGTTCGCCCGACACGCGATACAGGCGTCCCTCCGAAACTACCGAGTCGGATTGTTGCACTTCCATGCCTGCCTGCCAATCGGTCCATGCTCCCGCAAGGATTCGACAGAAAAAGCCGGTGGATTTGCCGTTTTCTTTGGGTAGATCATGGCAATTCTGTATGATCCCATTTTCGATCCAGCCGAGTTCAGGATTTGAAGAAGCATAATCGTGGGCATTGAGTGCGATCGCGTCGTCGTGGGTTTGGAAGATGCCGTTGGTGATTGCGAAACGCCTGCCTCGCCCGAGATGCACGCCGTCCTTGGCCCCTTTAATTACAAGGTCATTCAACTGGATGTCCTCAAAGGTGCAGATGTGAATGGCAAACTGCTGTTTGCAAAGGTCGAAGCAACGGAAATGCTCGATCCGCAGATCCTTGATATGCAGGAAAGCAATCTGCCCTCTCAGGCCGCCGATGGTATCACTTCGCACATCGATTCCATTAACGATGAGGTGCAGCCCTTCGATGACGATGTTGTAATCTGTAGTTCCCGACAGTGCGCCCCGATTCAAAAACACGTGAGTGAAAGCTCCCTGTGGGGCCACTTTTCTCAGCGAGACGCCCTGAGAAAAGCAAAGGGTGGTGTGGCTGCCGATGTAAACCGTGCCTGCGATGTTGTAGATGCCTGGGCGAGTGATCAGGATGGTGCCGCCTTCATCGACCGCCCGCTGCAAAGCCTCCATGTTCTCGATGCCATCGGACTCCGGAGAGAATCCAAAACTGGAAGCATCCACCCAAGCGGGGCATTGCGCTTTCTTGTGCTTGCGAGGCAAATCTGCAGGGGTTGGAGTGGTGGCCATTTTGGAAAAAAATTAAGCTGAAGGCCAACGAGCGATAGAATGATCAGGCTGAGGATGTGAAGACCTACCGACAAGGAAGCAACTGTGGTGTGCCAGGCTTATACCCGAAACACAGTTAGTCCGGCTTTGCCCAGCGGGAGTTTTTGTCCTGCCCGGTTGCTTCCTGCCAGCCCTTGAGGTCGGTGTATTCCTGGGGCTTCCAAGCCTCACCGATGTTGAATACCCCGGTGCGATCGGGATTATAGAACGTATTGTTTTCGCCCCGATAATGCTTGCTGTACCATTCCACGTAGAGCTTCGGATCGCCGGAGGTGGCAGAGCGCTCGATCAGATTGGCGTCACCGGTGGCATGGAATGTATTGCCAATCACAATGGTATTTAAGTTTTGGGGGATGGGCACAATGTTCGGGCCGCTGCCTGTCTCGCCACCGGTTCCGATGTCCATGTCGGCAACGGTGTGGCGCTTAGGCATCTGCACGATATAGATCCCGCGATCATTGTTCATGATGCGGTTGTTGCGCAGTGTCATGTCATGCACATTCACGATGAGGAAGGCCTGGCCGACATTGTCATTGATTTCACAATTTTCGACGAGGATCGGGCCCCATGAGATTTCCTGCATCATCCCGCCCGATGCCGTGTTGCCGTTGATGCGGCAATCCCGGTAGATGATGTTGGAGGCGATGACGTCGCCGCGGATGCCGTGTCCGTGATTTTCGCTGGCATTCACGCGGAGGAAGAGGCAGTCAACGAGACGGAAATCCCAGCCGCCAACAGCGTGTTTGACATGGTCAATAAGTTTGCCGCGGGCATTATTGCCGGTAACCTTCATATCTTCAAAACGCCCGTTTTGGACGCGGATAGTATGCAGACCACGGGCTCCATTATCGACGAGATCGGTATGGCGAATGGTCACATCGTGCACCGAGTAGAGATCAAGGCCACTTACATTGTTCTGGCTGAATTCGCAATGTTCGATGAGCCAGTTGCGGCTGTTAACCGGCCCACCCCAAGTCTCGGTGGTTAAGGCGGCACCACCGGAGCCATTGTAATATCCTGACGCGTTCTGAAAGGTAAGATTGCGAAGGACGAAATTGTTTTTGCTTTTCACATCCAGGAGGGTTTCCACCATACCCA
>JBGTCP010000020.1:0-4854 GCA_041748815.1 Chthoniobacterales bacterium | reverse complement strand
CAGGACGAGGGCGGGCATTATTTGCATGTGGTGGATTTGGATGCCGCATTCACCGGCGAGCAGAAGAACCTCAAATCCGTCGAAGCGATTGTTGCAGCGCTTGAAATTCCCTGCGAATTGGGTGGGGGAATCCGCGATGCTGCGACCGTGCGGCGTGCGTTGGATGCCGGGGTTTCGCGGGTGATCATTGGCACCCGCGCTGCGGAGTCCATTGATGCTGTGCGCGAGTTGGTGGCGGAATTTGGTGGCGAAAAAATCGCAGTTGGCATCGATGCCAAGGATGGAATGGTCGCTGTAAAAGGCTGGGTCGAGTCGTCGGGCATCACCGCTCATGCTTTGGCCAAGGAAGTGGAGTCCGCCGGAGTGCGCACCATCATTTACACCGACATCGCAAAAGACGGCATGCTGCAGGGGCCGAATTTCGAAGCGATCCGTGCAATGCACGACGCCTCCGGCTGCGACATCGTCGCCAGCGGCGGTATTTCCTGCAACGAAGACGTCCTGAAGCTGAATGAGATCAAAGGCCTCTACGGCACAATTCTCGGCAAAGCACTCTACGACGATCTCGCAGACCTCCGCTCGCTGCGGGCTGCCATAGGATGATTCATGTCAGGTGCCTGCTCTGCTAAGTTCCACCGCATTGGGTTATTCCCCAAACCGCGCCGCTGTCCGAAAATGCAGATTAAAACCACCAACGAAAGCCGATGTGCTCCTTCACTTCGTGCTCTCTGTGCTCTTCGTGGTTAAAATTTCTTACAAGCAGTTAGTTTCGCTGCCTGACCGGGTGAGGGATGAGTCATGCTTCCAAACCGACAGCGGGCGGGGTTGTGTCTTGATCACCCAGCTTTCCAAAGGTGCTACTTTCAAGAGCGTGAATAAACGCCTCACAAAACCAGGGCGTAGAATTATTCATGCGAACGTTAAGGAACTGGATCAGTCCGAAGAACACGTTGGCACTCATTTAGGTTCATGGAGCAATGGCTCAGCCACGCCGCTCGGGGCCATCCTTGATCAGGTTCATGAGTTATGGACTGCGCTGCCGGTTGGTGAGGAATTTGTTTTGACCTGGCCGGGCATGAGTGAGTTACAGCCGTCCCGCCAACGTTCCAAAACGTTGAGTCGCGTGGCTTGACGATGGCGCTGTCCTGATTCTTGCGGCGTTGGGTTTTACTAATCTCGGGTCAAAGTCAGGTTTCCCGTATGCGGACTGATCTCATAGACTTGATAATCTCCACTGACGCTCACGCAATCTGAAATGAAAAAGCGGCTACATATTCTTGGTGCATCCGGCTCCGGCACATCCACACTCGGTGCGGGTCTGGCGAGGGAATTCGGGATTAAGCATCTGGACGCTGATGATTTCTTCTGGAAAAAGACTGCCATCCCATTCTCACAGAAAGAGCCGGTTGAGGAGCGAATTCACAAACTTCAGCAGGAGCTCAATAGCGTGGATGAATGGGTGCTTTCAGGCTCCATCTGCGGTTGGGGTGATTCGCTAATTCAGCAATTTACTCATGCCTTCTTCCTCTGGGCCCCCTGGGAGATCCGTCGGGATCGGTTGCACCGGAGAGAAGTGGAGCGATTTGGATTTGCGGCGCTGCAACCAGAAGGCGTCATGCATGAAATTCACTCTGCTTTTATGGCGTGGGCGGAGCTTTATGACGTTGCAGGATTTGAGCAACGAAGCCGGGCCACTCACGAGGAATGGATGCGGCGGTTGCCGGAATCCGCAAAAGTTGTGCGGCTGAATGGAACTCTCTGTCAATCGGAGCTACTCGGCAAAGCTCGTGATTCAGTATTAATGGGGAAATGAGCTGCGCTTCGAGGCAGGAGTTGCTGGAACGATTTTCAATTTTGGCGATCTGGTAAACCCTGATTCCCTCAGTGCGACCACTAACGAAAGCCGCTGCTTTTCTTCACTTCGTGCTCTCTGTGCTCTCAGTGGTTAAATCTCTTACAAGCAGTTTAGTTTCGCTGCCTGACAACCCGATGGATGGCTCATTGTGGTGACTAATCGTATATCGCGTTATACAAATAGCCAAGATGGCAAAGCGGCTTTCTGGCATGCACACCCTCACAGCAGGGCATCGTGGTTTCAATATTCCTCATGTGGCTAGCGCCTTGGAGATGGAGGCGACACATTTCCTCACCTTCGACGGCAATCCGAGCGGATTTCACCACGAAGTTCTCGAAGAGCACGAAGTCCGGGATTTCAGAAAAACCGGAGCAGGTGATTGAGGCAAAAGCCTCAGGTAGTGATGGCGGGCCCTCGCAATCCGACCTTGCGGAAATGTGTACCGTGAACCAGCTCAACTTTCCTCAAAGCCACCCACAACACTGCCCATCTTCGTGCTCTTCGCGGTCTTCGTTGGTTGAACTCTTCCGGAATCGCGGAATCGCGGACTGGTGGATCATCCTCTCGCCTGCCCACCGCCGTTTGACGTGCCTCCACGAGCCAAGAACTCCTCCCCACCAGTTCTGAAATCGTAAAAAAGCATGACCGACCCCGGGAGCTCGACCTGGGCGGGCGCTCCAGGTAAGAGACTCTGACCCACGGTTCATCAAACCATTCCTTGTAATGTGTGCGCCTCAAGAGCCACAAGATGGACCCGATTAAACCGGATATGCAGAATGGCGAACCAATGAACACTGAAGTCCGAGCCATCGAGGAGGACCCTGCTCGATTATTCGTTTCGGGTGAAAATCGTAAAATAACATGACCCTGAGTCCCCGGAAGCTGCAGGAAAAACCAGCCTCGCCAAGCCTGCACAATTAAAGTAAAGTCTGAGAAATGCGCACACCAATTCTCTATTTGGACACCTCCGTTCTTGGTGGGTATTTTGACGATGAATGGAAACAGCCCACTCAAGCACTTTGGCGGCAGATGGAAGCCGGGATGTGGCAGTTCGTCACGTCCCTTGTGACCGCCGAGGAACTCAACGAAGCTCCTGAGCGTGTGAGGGATCTCTTCAATACCACTTTCATGGCGGATGAAGTCTTGAGCGTTACTGAAGAGATGGATCGACTTGCGACAACCTATGTAATGCAAGGCGTCGTCACCGCAAAATATGAAGACGACGCCCGGCATGTCGCTGTCTGCACTGTAAATCGCTGCGACTTTCTGGTTAGCTGGAACTTCCGCCACATGGTTAACGTGCAGCGTGAGACAGCTTTCAACGGCGTTAACATGTTGAAAGGCTATTCGCCGATTCGTATTGTGAACCCACTGGAGATTATTTATGGAAACGAAAACGAAAACCTTTGATGCAGTCGCGGAGTCTCGGCAATGGCGCGAAGCAGCAAGCCGCCGCCTCAACGCAATGAGCCCGGAGGAACGTCTGGCATACCTGAACGCCCTCGGGGAGAAAGTGCGTGCGGAGTTGCGGCCCAAGCGCCGTCTGGAAGCTGCCTCGTCCTGATTCAACAATGTCCTGAATCCGCCTGCGTTGCAGTCCCCACCGACCAGTAGCGGAGGTCTGACAACAGACTCTCAGCGATATCAAGATTTATTGACTGACCCCAAAAGTTCACACCAGTGCAGACTCTCAGCGATATCAAGATTTATCCTGGGTATGCACTTGACTCAACCGGCCACAATATCTTGGGGTATTTTTCGCGCGAGCGGAGAGTCCGGGCACCGTATGTAGGGGGTGGTTAAGTGAAGTGCATACCCAGGAGATTTATTGACTGACCCCAAAAGTTCACACCAGTGCGGAGGTGTCGATGATCAATCCCATGGATTCGACGCCACACGGTCCATTTGATTCACTCTCTCGAGGTCATCGGCAAATCCGGGATCATGGGGCATCCCGGCCAAGGCCTCCATGATCCTAAATCCCGCAGTTCAAAGCTGAGGAACGGGCAAATTTACCATGAAGAGCAGGAAGGACATGAAGGCATGATGACAGAACAGAATCTTCGTGTTCCTGACTTCCACCATGGGTTAAAGTTCCCGCATGAATTTCTCCAACTTGTCTCACCGTGTGATCGGGTGTGCGATTGAGGTTCACCGCAACCTCGGTCCCGGGCTCTTGGAATCGACTTACGAACAATGCCTCGCCCACGAACTAAAACTCCAAGGCATTGCGTTCCTTCTGCAGCACCCGCTTCCTGTCGGCTACAAGGGCCTCCTGTTGGACTGCGGATACCGCGTCGATATCTTGGTAGAGGACCAAATCATCCTCGAACTCAAAAGTGTGGAGCGCTTGCTCGGCGTCCACGAGGCGCAATTGCTTACCTACATGAAGTTGGCCGATATTCGGCAAGGCTTTCTCATCAATTTCAACGTCAAACGCCTCAAAGACGGGCTCAAGAGTTTTGTGTTGTTGTATCATTTCCCATGAAGATCAGGAAGGAGCGGCTTTCCAGAATGGATCGGCAAAGTGCTTCTCGCTCACCTTTTGGGTGAAATAGATTCGACCTCCCACCTCCCCACAAACCATTCATCTTCATGCTCTTCATGACCTTCATGGTGATTCAAACTGCGGTTTTTAGGATGATATCAACGCCCCGACCGCGTAGGGCATTTCGAACAGGCACGAGGCGGGCCAGTGGTTTATCGCTTTTGGTCACAAGAAAGCTTTCACCTGCATGTCTTACGCGAGCCAGCACATCGCCAAAATGCCGGGCAGCCTCGGTGGAAGAAATAGGCGTGTCCATACAGAAATCTGTACTTTACAAGTACGCGTAAGTCAATTGTGGAGTGGCAACCTCCAGCCTGCGCAACAACCGCAGTCCGCGTTGACAGAATCGAGCGGGTTCATGCATGGTTCCATGCATGGCAACGAAAACCATTTCACTGGAGTTGGATGCTTATGAGAAGCTGCGGAGCGCCAAGCGGGGCGAGCGGGAATC
>JBGTCP010000019.1:0-2058 GCA_041748815.1 Chthoniobacterales bacterium | reverse complement strand
TTCAACTCCAACAATTTAATTTGTTCGTCCGCATCTTCGACGAAATGACTTCTGGCGTTCAGGTCGCCGACTACCTCAAACAACTTTTCGGCCAATTGCTCTGGTGTCAGGCTGGCGAGCAACAATCGACCGATCCTCAATCGCAGGCCCGGGAGTTCACCAGGATCGATCAACGAATGCGCCGCCTGTTGAACCCGGTCGTGGACGAACATCCATGCTCCGGGGCCATGAAGATCCTTCACCGGAAAATCATCACCACCCACTTTGATCGGGCGAACCAATGTTATCGCTTCACCGGTGCCGAGCAAAGCCTGGCACTCCTCGATCGTGCGTCCGCTGATGATGCTCAGCGTTGCCAGGTCAAAGCGGTTTCCCAAACAGGCGGCCAGGGGGAAGAGTTTCTGCCGCGCGTCGTCCAGTCGGCGAATTTTCAGGACAAACAGCTCCACCACATCATCCGGCAGATTTGATTCACGGATTTCATCTTGTCGCCATTGCCAGCAGTTCAGCTCCGAATCGAACCAAATCCAATCAGTTTTGTAGAGATAGCCCAGAAGCGAGCGTGCAAAAAAGGGATTTCCCCGCGACTGTTTATGAATCATTGTCGCCAGCCCCTCAACCTCGGCAAGATCCGGTTGCAAGGTGTCCTGCAAAAATGCCTGCACATCCTGGATGGTGATATTTTCAATCTGCAGCGTCGCCACCGGCACCGCATCATTCCGCACCTTGTCCACCGCAGCCATCAGCGGGTGGCCGGGGTTAACCTCATTGTCGCGATAGGAAACGATCACCAGCAAATTTCTCAACGTCGTGCCCACCTGCATTTGTTGAAGCAGGTCACAGGAAGCGGCATCCGCCCACTGCCAGTCATCAAGGAAAAGCACCAGGGGATGCTCGGGCCGGCAGATAGCATGGAGAAAATTGCGGAAGACGCCGGCAAAGCGGTGCCGCGCTTCCTGAGGGCTGATTATTTCCAGTGGCGGCTGCGGTCCGAGGCAGTCTCCCCATTCCGGGACCAGATCCACCAGCACCTGGCCAAGGTTGCCAACTGCCTCATGGATGTCAGCCTTGAATCGGGCAAGTTGATGGGCATCCCCGGATTGCAATTCCCGGCAGAGTTCTGCCAAAGCCTGGCGAAATGCGAAATAAGGAATGTTCTGTTGGTACTGATCGAACTTGCCCCGGATGAAAAGTCCGTTGCGTTCGCGGATTGGCCTCTGTAGCTCCTGCACCAAAGCTGTTTTTCCGATGCCCGAGGCACCCGGCACCAATAGAACCTCACCGCGACCGCTGCTGATGCGCTCAAAGGATTCCAGCAGCACAACCATTTCCCGATCTCGCCCATAGAGCCGGGGCGGAATCGTCAGCGGCTGGCGGGCGCCGCTCTTTTCACCAACGCTCATTTTCGCATCCTGCGCGTGGTGAGAATCGAAATCCGGCAAATTATTCATGGGTTATCTCCTGCGAAGAACAGGGCAGCACCAGGGTGAAGCTTGCTCCCTGTCCGGGGCCATCGCTGTGAGCTCTCAACGCATCGCCCATTTTCCTGGCCGCCAGCGCGGCGCTGTGCAGGCCGAAGCCATGGCCCGAGGGTTTAGTGGTGAACCCATGCGCAAAAATCCGCGTGAGATTTTCGGCGGAAATACCAATGCCGTTGTCGGTCACGACAATGCGGACCCCATCACTCCCGCGAGTGACTCGAAGCGTGATTTTTTTTGCCAACGGGTTCGCTGCTTCACAGGCCTGCATGGCGTTGCGCAAGAGATTGACCAGGATTTGCAGCACCTGATGTTTATCCACAGTGACGAGCGGAACATCCTGAAACTCCCGGTGGACCAGAATATCGTGGCGGGTGAGTGCGCTCGAATTCATCTTCAAACCATCTTCAACCAGCTCGACCACGGAGAGCGACTCCATGGTGCCGGCGACTTTCGCAAAGCCCTGCTGCATCGCGATAATGTCCATGATGTGCTCAATGTTCTTTTGTAGATGCGCCACTTCTTTGAGTGCCGCCGTCTGTTCACCGGACAGATGCTCCGCTAGTTGTGCGAGGTAACC
>JBGTCP010000018.1:0-9282 GCA_041748815.1 Chthoniobacterales bacterium | reverse complement strand
CCAAGGCTTCGTCCGTGAGCCGTTCCAGGAGATCGCCGAAAAATCCGGCGTCGAAATCGATGTCGTCCTCGAGCGCATCCGGGCCATGCTAGAAGCTGGCACCATCCGTCGCGTCCGGCAGACCCTCGTTGCGACTAACCTCGCAGAAGGCGCCCTTGTCGCATGGAAAGTCCCACCCGACGCCCTCGAAAGCACCTTCGAATTCCTCTTCAAAGAAGATCCCTTCTCCGGCCATGTCGTGTTGCGCTCGACCGACGGCGACACACCCGGCTCGCAATACAAACTATGGACGACCCTCAAAGTGCCGCAAGGATTTTCCATGGAGGAACATTGCAATCTCCTTTGCAGCCTCACCGGCGCGGAGCAATTCCGCCTCATGCCGGCCAAAGGATTTTTTGTCCTCGGCGTCGGCCACGTGCGTCGGCAAGCGCTCGAACCCGGCAGCCGCGCCGAGGTGCCCGCAGAAATCCGTTATCCCTCCATCGCCGAACTGACCGCCGAAGAATGGGTCATCCTCACCGCCCTCAAGCGCGAATTCGACCCTGAGGAAATTTGCAACAACCCCTGGCAGGGCCGCGCCGACGAAGCCGGAGTGAGCCTCGACGAATTCTGCCGCGTCGCCGAAGACCTCAACCGCCGCAAAATCATCGGACGCTTCTCCACCTTCCTCGAGCACGTCAAGCCCACGACCGATGGTGTACGCGTGACCCGCTTCAATGCGTTATTCCACTGGGCCGTGCCCGATGGCCGCCAGATCGAAGCCGGCGGCGAAGTCGGACGCCACCATATTCTAACGCATGCCTACTGGCGCGAAGCCGGCCCCGAGTTCGGCAACGTCAACGTCATGGCAGTAGCCCACGGCACCGACAAGACCCGCGTCCTCGAGCACAAAGCCGCGATCGACGCGCACCTCGCCGCCTGCAACATCCCCGTCACCTACACCAACGTCTTCTGGGGCGGCCGCAGCGAAATCAAACCCTCCGAAATCTCCCCCGTCGCCTACAAAGCCTGGCTCGAGAGAACAGCGGCGCTGCAACCGGTGTAGCGCTAGGGCGGCCAAGTAAGTCGCGCTGATGCCAACCCGACAACTCCGCTTCTGACACCAGCCCTGAATAGGGCTTAATCCTACAGCCCAAGGCCAGTCCGGTCTCAGCCGGACCGCCCCTGGGTCTACACGAAAAAAGAAAACTACCCTGTGTGGGCAGCATCCCTAGGTACCACAACTGTAGGCTACTTTTCCTCTAACTTGAACAACGGGATCGGTTCCCATCCGTCATGATTGATGTTATCTGCCAACCAGTCCAACACTTCAGCCTGCGAATCAAGGGAGGGCGCTCCTGCTTTTTCGGCAGTTTCCGGCAAATCTCTGAGATAGGAGACATCATCTGGAATCCTGTCCCGAAAGAGGACCAGAGATGCCAGTATTCGCCGTTGCATATGAATCTCGGTCGTTTGTGAGAGGGCGGAGACGAGAAGCCGGATCCGCTCCCTTGCCTCGACATTGTCGAAATCCGACACGCTGCCTACTTCGACCACCCGAAGCAAGCTTCGATGGTTAAGCGCTTCCCTGACCTTTTCATAGCGGTTCTCGGCTGCTTCAAGTAGAGCAAATTGCTCCAGTGTGCGTCTTTGGAAACTGGCCTTCACGCGCAAATCATCTGCTGCCAAAACGGAAGCCACCCCTGCAACCATCCCCAAATAGATAGAAAAGCACGCAATCAAAATGCAGAAAACAGGAAATGCTTCGCGACAAAACCTCACCAGCTGTTTCGGACCTTTTCCAATCAAAGCCACGATCAACACAGCTAAACCAAAGCCAGCAACGGGATGAATGCATTGAAAACTCGTGGAATACACACTGAGGCCAAATTGAATCACCCCCGGCATTTCCGGGAATGTCGATTCCACCAAGAGACTCTCAGCTCTTGGAAAAACCACTCCCGATGCAATCCAGATTCCTATCAAGGCCCAGACAAGCAAAATCCAGCTCCCACATAATTTGAATTTTGAAGTCATGGATGGATGTAAATCCTATTTTATCATCACGCTTAAGTTGTCGTTCTTCGCTCGTTCTTCTATAAAGCGCGGACAAACTTTTGAGAAGGAAGTGAGCGCAACTTCCACTTCATGGTTAACTTTCCACGGAAGCAGTGAACTCCGTCAGAAACTTACTGAGGCGTGCGAATCCGGGATCGTTGAAATCAAACAGGCCTTCACGGGCTCCTGCACCCAAACGAGGGTCTTCGTCGAAGGCTGCCGCCAAAAAAGCGCTGATCCTTGCCTTGTCCGGGCTCTTGGCAGCCCATCCGGCCGATTCCATCGTCGCAAGATGAGTCAGAACGGACTCCTTGCCGATGGCGTGCTCGTTCTTAGCGGACCAGACGTTCCATACTAGTGTTTCGATTTCACCGGGACTTTTCCCATCGGGTGTCACGAAAAACCCGACTCGGGATTCACCATCGGACCATTCGTTCTCCGACACCTCATGGCCAAGAATTGCGTTTAAAGAATTCTGCAGCGATTGGATTGTGCCGGGTGCATTGTCATCCGCATCAACGATGATGGCTACTGCCTGCATGGCATGCAAGCGATCCGGTCGCATGGCGGCCTGCAATAAAGACCGTTTCAGAATATTTCTCTTGCCACCAAAGTCCTGCACCCACACTCCTTCCAACCGCCCAAGATGCTTGAGGAACGCCCGGTAGAACATCGAATCTGTGGCCCCCTCGACGAACAAAAGCTTATCACACTCGGATTCAATCGGCTTCTTGCTCATGGTCAGCGCAATTCGATATCGATTTCCAATGCATCATTGACGTGCTCCTCATCAAGTATCTGGGCCTCGATCTTGTCGCCGACTTTCATGATCTGGATCACGGCAAGGTCCTTGGTTCCCGCCTTATCCTCATCATGAAATACCCGGTTGGCGGCTTCGAGACATTCCTTGCTATGGGTCGTCGCAAAGATTTGGATGCCCAGCAGTTCCGAAACTTTGGCCAGCCCCCGCCACATCCTGGGTAAAGCGGTGTAATGGATGCCGTTTTCGATTTCATCGATGATGCAGAGCTGAGGCTTGATTCCAAGAAGCACAGAAAGGATGGAAACCAACCGGAAAATACCTTGTCCCGCCTGGGAAAGAGGAATGCTTTCGGAAAGACCAATATCAACCGCGATGATGTTGCCGTGTTCGGTCGGATCCACCCGGATGCGTTTGATCCTCGGATCAACTGATCTCAACACCTCATGCATTATTTCTTCACCGGAACTCGGCCGCACTGCATCGCCGAAGCTTTTGACTAGCGAATCTGGTGTCCCATGGTGAACCGAAACCGCACAGAACCGCAAGTCAGCCGATGGGTTGGCCACGTATGCTGTAAACAGAGATGACTTGAAGACAAATTGCCTTTGTGGGGTGGGACGAGTCGAGACAGGGCGATAAAAATCGAGGCGACGTTCGAGTTCAGGTCCGATAGCTTGAACGAACCCTTCGTCCACGCCAGGAGCATCCCGCAGCAACCAACGGTAGAAGCGTTGTTCGGGGTGGTTCTCCATGGCCCGAAAAAGTCCAGGAAGTTTTTCAAATTCATGTGGATTCGCAACCGCGGCAAGCGCTTCTAGAAACGAGGTTTTGCCCGCATTGTTTTCTCCGACAATCAGATTCACTGCCTGCAAGCCGGAAAGCTTGAGCTCATCAAATCCGCGGAAGTTCTGAATGGTCAGGTCCGTGATGTGTTTTGCGTTGATGGCGTTCGTCATTTTGTTACCAATTTCTGCACCCATGCGAATTTCTGGTGCCACACATTAAAGGGTTTCTATCTCGGAGGGCAATGTAGCGAGGATAATGGCTGATGAAGGCTGTGGTCAGTTCAGTCTGCACTACGAGTGATGGCATTTGTAGATGTTTGTCACCGAATTGGCAAGGCGCAACGCCACTGGATGGTGGCTCCGCAGAAATGCATTCCACCGGCTACGAAGGTGTTAGAGGCTACTACGGCGTAGACACCGATTGTGCTTCCAACTCGCGGAGTGCTGCCTCTGCCAATGCCCTTGCTTTAGGCTGCCGGAGTTCGGGGTCCGCCGCAGCAGAGAGATCCGCTCTGGATTTTCCAACCTCCCCTATTTCCTGATAGGCGATGCCGCGGTTGTAGAGAATGAACGCATCCGTCGGTACTAATCGATGAGCCTCATGGTAAGCCTCAATTGCCTCAGCGGTACTTCCAAGAAACCGCAGGGCAGTGCCACGTCTGTTGTGCGCTTTGGATGCAAACTGGCCATACTGCGGATGCGTCGCTGGCAGCACCTCAGGCAGGAGTTCAAGTACACGCTCGCAAGTCATAGCTGCCACAGCGGCGTGTGCCGGATTCTCGGAGTCCTCCAAGTCAGTCTTCACCCGTTCCAGCACAGCCTCCAAGGGTGCTGCTGCATAATCCCCTTTCCCCTCCATCGAGGCAATCATTTGCAACGAATTCAGCGCCGCTTGCAGTTCCCCGCGACCAGCGGCCTGAACTAGATCTTCCACACGAGGCAATATGGTTCGGGACATCGGCACGCCGGACAAACCCGCAGCTGGTGCATTCGTTCCACTTTGAACCATAGGTGCAATTTCCTCCTTCACCGGTCCCGCCAGAAAAATATCCTCCCCTGTCAGCCGCGAATATTCAGCCGGAACCTGTTTACCATTTGTGAGTGCGAGCACCCCTTCGCGCGTCCTTTTAAAAACCTGCTCAATACTTATCCCCGGGGTCTGCAAATGCCGGATTAACTCCCCAGTGAAAATCCCATTTGCCCCCTCACCGTCAAATGCAACCTCCCCGGAGTCGGTCGCAAATGCAATGAGCGACCCTGTCGGCGGGCTCATTTTCACAAGACCGCTCCCGGTCAGCGAACTCCGGGTCGCGCTGGGCATTGAAAGCAGCGTTGTTCGGCAGGCATCCAGAATGATCAGATTGCAGCGCGCTCCTCCATGCACCATATCCGCCACCACCTGATCGGCATTCAAGAGTCGCGTCTCCGCCAACATTCGCAACGTCACCGCGTCCGCTCCTGCAGAATCAAATTCCGCTCGAACCGGAACCAGATAATTGGAACCACCCACCGCGAGTCCGTGCCCCGCATAATAAAAAACCGCCACCTCTGCACCCCGGAGCGAAAGGCGGAATTGGTCCATTGTGGAAATAAATCGATCTCTGGAAAGGTCGTGTTTTTCGATCACCTTGAAGCCAAGGCTTCGCAGCACAGCGGCCATGGCCTTTGCATCCTGTGGTGTATTTCTGAGCTTGCCTACTGCTGCATCATACTTGGCATTCCCCACAACCAAAGCCACCCGCGAGGGCGTTTCCGCATGGATCACAAATGTCCCGCCACTCATCAGCCAGATGCAGGCCACAAGGATCATTCGCGAGTTTAAAAATGGGATTGCCATGCTCACAGGTCAATCGCCATACATAGTGCATTAAATTTCCACTGTGAAGCGCGATCCCATCGAATTTTACCCTGGCGTTTGTAGGCCATGATCGCTCTGAGCACTGAACAACGCGAATACGGAGCATTTCGCCGGCTTCTGTGGACCGCGCTCATGACTACCCTCCTCGCGGGGTGCGCCACAAACCACAACGACGGTCCAGCCGACCTGTCCTCTGGCTGGCAGCCGGGAGACATCAACGCACCATCACAAGTCACACCGTCGGAAAGCCTTAAAATTGCGCGGGAATTATCAGACTTTGCCTGGCGTCCTTTTGCGCGGAACATTCTGCACGGTCCAGATGCAGACGGCGTCCTCGTGAGAACTCCTGATGTGAGTTACCAGGAAAACGAGCGTCCGGGATGGTGGATTCCGGGTGAGGTGAACCGGGGCATACCGTACAAGTGGGGCGGGTTCGACGATCCTGCTTCATTCGCCGATGCAGTCGCACAAGGCATGGCAGCCGGGGATGTGTCCACACCTGCCAAACGCATTGCTGATAATGATGGGGTGAGCCGGTTTGCTACCGGTCTGGATTGCTCTGGCTTTGTTTCAAGGTGTCTTCGCTTGCCGACCGTTCACGACACGGCTGCACTACCAGCTCTCTGCGATCTGATTGCTCCTCATCAACTTCAGCCCGGTGATTTGCTGAATGTCCCGCGCAGTCACGTGGTGCTCGTCGCCGGTTGGATGGATGCTGAGCGGACATGGATTTATTACTATGAAACTGGTGGATTGCCCGATCATTGGCGTCCGGGGCTGAAAGCAGCTCCTCTCAACAAGTTGTTGGCTCTGGGCTTTAAGCCCATGCGCTATCGAGGCATGGCCCGCGAGACCGTCCCAAGCGGAAAAGAAATCCTTACCCGCTCGCTCAGATCCACTGCCGCATTGGTTCCCGACCCCCAAATTGGCGAACCCTGATCGACCGATAGCTTGGACTGCTGCAGCCTGCTGCCGCTTTGATCGAAGGCAGCCCGCTGCCGTCATAACACCTCAACGCTCCCAAAGGGCCCCCATCTAGACCCTCATCACACTCGGCGGATCAAGGCTTACCTTGACGTTTGATTTGCAAACCGGCGCGAAGCAAACTACGTAGAAACAGCATGAATTCTACAGTTACAATCACCCAAGCTCAGGCGCAGTTACCGAAGCTCGTTCGGGACCTTGAGGAGCGAGGGTCGATCACCTTGGAGCGGCGGGGAAAGATTGCGGCGTTCCTCGTCTCCCCGGAGCGAATGTCAGCCATCATTGAAACCTTGGAAATCCTTTCCAACAAACAGGCAATGGATGCCATCACGGAATACGAAAAGGGAAAAACGCAATTTAAAGACGTCTCCTGCCTGGATGAGGACTAAAGCTCTCCGCGCAGGTCGAGAGTTTCGTGAGAGCTCGTGCGCCAGAACCCCGAAAACGGCTGACGCGGGCAATTAAAGGACTGAGCTCCAGCACCTCCGATGCAAAACCACTCGAAGGACGGTTAGCAGGATATTCACGAGTGAAAGTCGGAGGCTACCGCGTAATTTTCGCCGAGCGAACCCATCGGGGCACCCGGACGATCGAATGCATCTACGCCGAAGCAAGAAGCATTGTTCACGAAATGTTCGAGAACCTCGTGGTTCAGGAAATGCAGGAGAAAGCCAGTCTGGACTAATGGTGCACCGCCAGCACATAGCCGCACAAAATCAACTCTCCCGGGGAGGAATGATCCGATCCTCGCGGCCGAATCACTTTGAAATTAAAGATGAGAAATGCACCCAAAGAGATTCGAACTCCTAACCTCCTGATCCGTAGTCAGGTGCTCTATCCAGTTGAGCTATGGGTGCGGTGAGATGGGGAAAGTGGACAAAGATGCCGTCTTCGTCAAGCGGGAAGCAGAAAAAAAGTCAGGCGCGGTGAGTCTCTTTGCCTTTGGGCTGGCGAACGAGTTCTTCTTTGACCTTGTCCAACTCTTCATTGGTCTTGCTGATCTCATGATCAAACTCGTCTTTGGCTTTGCGGAACTCGTTGAAACTTTGACCAATGCCGCGAGCCAATTCAGGCAAGCGCTTGGCCCCGAAAAGGACGAGCACGATCAGCAGAATAAATAGGATCTCCGGCCAACCGGGTGTGGAGAATGCCAGAATGGTTGATGTCATAATTAGAAACTATAATCCTCCCGCCCGGCTTAGCAAGCGTAAGAATTGAGGCCTGATTCGTTTGCATGCCTGGCGGATTGAATGTAAATCGGAGGAGAATGAGCGCAGACACACCCAACACATCCTCAGATTTGCCGCCCCGACGTTCCGTCGCTTGGCTGTGGCTTTTCTGGGTGGCGTTTATGATCGGAGCTGCAACGCTCGTGCTTCTATCCGCCAAGCCGTTGCGCGCATTGGCAAGGGAAGACCTGCCGACACTGGACCCAAGGCTTGTGCCGGTGCCTGCGCATCTTGTGGTTGGGCAGGCATTGGACACTGAATTTCAGAGAATGCCGACGCGTGCTTCTGTGAATTGGCAGGATGACAAAGATTTCGCCGCGATGCCTTGGGAGCCTGTAAACTAAGGACCAGTTTGGGATACTGCCCCTACAGGGCAGGGTCGTTTTTGTTCGTGACCCAGGGTGAGTCCGGCTGAGACCGGACTGACCCTGGGCTATAGGATTTAGCCCATTTTGGGCTTCAGAGTGTGGTATCCAAAAGATGCCGACGCGTGGCTCCGTCAACTGACGTGGAGCGGGAAATTTCCGCCGTTCCTACGCGCCTCGATCAGACCGGCAATTAGCTCATCCGCTCGATCAAAGTGTCGGCCATCGCTGCAGGCGTCTCGGAGACGGCGATGCCGGCATCACGCATCGCTGCGATCTTGCTCTCGGCTGTGCCTTTTCCACCGGAAATAATAGCTCCGGCGTGTCCCATGCGGCGTCCGGGAGGTGCTGTGGCTCCAGCGATGAATGCGGCAACGGGTTTTTTGCAATTTGCTTTGACCCATGCTGCGGCTTCTTCTTCAGCGGTCCCGCCAATTTCTCCAATCATGATGATGGCATGCGTGTCGGTGTCGTCGTTGAACATTTGCATGACATCAAGATGCGATGTGCCATTGATGGGATCGCCGCCGATTCCGACGCAGGTGGATTGGCCGAGTCCGCGCTCGGAGAGCTGCCAGACTGCTTCGTAGGTCAATGTGCCCGAGCGGGAGACCACGCCGACGTTGCCTTCTTTGTGGATGTATCCGGGCATGATGCCGATTTTGCATTGGCCAGGCGTGATAATGCCGGGGCAGTTCGGGCCGATGAGACGTGAGCTGCTGCCTTTCATTGCCTCGCGGACGCGCATCATGTCCATGACAGGGATGCCCTCGGTGATACAAATGACGAGTTCCACTCCGGCATCCACTGCTTCGAGGATGGAATCCGCCGCAAATGGAGCGGGCACAAAAATCATGGATGCGTTGCACCCGGTTTCAGCGCGGGCCTCATCCACGGTATCAAAGACGGGAACGGTGGATTCAAATTTTTCACCACCACGGCCGGGGGTCACGCCAGCGACGATGTTGGTTCCGTATTCCATGCACATCTTCGCATGGAAGCCGCCGGATTTACCAGTGATGCCCTGCACGAGCAGACGCGTATTTTTATCAACGAGAATAGACATAATGAATGGGAACGTTATTTCTGAATGGACTCAACCACTTTGCGTGCGGCATCTGCAATGTCGGTGCCGGTGGTGATGGGCAGGCCGGACTCCTGGAGCAATTTGCGGCCCTGTTCGACGTTGGTGCCTTCGAGGCGAACCACAAGTGGGACTGTGAGATTGACAACCCCAAGCGCATTGATGATTCCCTGTGCA
>JBGTCP010000017.1:0-4146 GCA_041748815.1 Chthoniobacterales bacterium | reverse complement strand
AACTCAACCGGTCACCGCATACGCGGAGCAATCGAGCGGTCAATGACGTAAAAAAACAATCCCGCAACTGCGCCGGCGAAGTGCGTGATTGCGGAGTTCATCGTGATGCCTGCTTCCCGTTCGCTGGCAATGAAAAGCGTGAGCCCGACCCATGCAACGAGAGCAAATGCACAGGGTATCCGTATCCATTTGACCCATACAAAGTATCGCCACGCAAAGACCAGCCGCACATGTGGAAATGCCAGCGCGTAGTATGCGACCACAGCAGAGATCCCGCCAATCGCGCCCACGACCGGTATCGTCTCCGCACCATCCGTGAGCACCTGCACCACTGCACCTGTGAAAATCCCTCCCAGCAAAAGCAGGACGAATTTTCCATGCCCCGTCGCGTCCTCCACATTGCGCGCAAACGACAGGAAGAAATAAAAATTCACAATGAGAGGGATCACGCCCGGCTGGACAAAAAACGCAGTCAGCGGCGCCAGGCCTCCCAGTTTACCAGGCTCTGCCGGGACAAATCCAAATGTCTCGATCCATTCGTCCAATCCTTGCAGCGTGGTAAAAATGCCCAGCGTGAATATCGCAGCACTCACGGCCCACGTGATGAGCGGATACCGTGCGAGCGATGGCGCGTCCTCGTGCACCGGCAGTCCAATCAACCCGGCAATCCATTGCCAGCTGCCGTCCGGCGGGTCGCCAGTGAAGTCCCGCTCGCGGTGCGCCCGACGGGCGATCATATGGACTTTTGCCATCGCCAATGCCTCGCGCGCCGCCTGTGGCATCTCGGGTGGTTTTTCCACCTTTGCCTGTTCTTTGAGCGCAGGAAGCAAAGTGGTTTCGTCGCGATCAAACCAGAGAAAGTGACAGGATGTGCAGACGTCCACCGGCAGCAGTCCTGCACTGACAGTGGTGGCAACCTCTGTCATCGGCTTCCTGCAGGACGGGCATTCTTTGCGTAGCATCACCTGCGATGGAGGCGCCTTCCGCGCATTCTGCCAAAGCGTATTCATGTAGTCCTTGCAAATGTGCTTACGCAAAAGACTCAGCGCTACTGCACGGCCTTCGCAGCGCTCACACCGCCACAAAACCCCAATCGGAGTCGGTATCCGGGCCAGTATGGAACCCTTGCATGTCGGACAATGGAACATTGCACCCCATCAAACTCCGGCGCTCCGTTCCGCGTCAACCGCGAAGATACTGGGCAATCGCATTAGTACGCAGGAGGCTCGCGCCAAGTCCGCAAAGCACGCCAAGGGTGCAGAGAAGAATCACTTTTTCAAAATGATCTTCCTCCACTCTGTTATCTTGGCGCTCTTGGTGACCTTGGCGCGAGGCATTCTCTCACGATATTTTTAATGCGTTTATCCTGCGCGAAGAAAAATCGCCGCATCAATGAGCCCGTCGGGACTTCCGATATCGAGGCGTTTTCCGCGCAGCGGCACTCCGGTGAGCTCGCCCGCAGCTGCCATTTTTTGCATCGCATCGGTGAGCTGAATCTCTCCACCAAAGCCGGGCTTCGCATCTGCAAGATGGTGAAAAATTTCCTCTGAAAAATAATACCGTGCCGCGAATGCATGCGGCGGTAGTGGCGCGCCATCCGTGCCGAGCAATTGCGGGATGGCATCCGGTACCGGTTTCTCGATCAGTTGAGTGAGCTTAAAATTCCCCTGCGCTGCCGCCACTCCGCCGGCGATTCCATACTTCGACGCACGCTCCGGCGGGCATGGCTCGATTGCCACCGCCGACGGCCCTGCCTCCACCATTGCCGGCAAAGGCGACTCGCCGGCAATCACTGTGTCGCCCAGCAATACAGCCACCGGGTCCGTGCCAGCAAAATTTTCTGCATACCGGAGTGCATCTCCCAGTCCGCGCATTTCGTCCTGATACACAAAAGAAAAGCGCGCCATGCTGGAAAGATTTTTAACGATTTGAAGAGCCTCAATTTTCCCCGTGGATTTCAGCCGCTCTTCCAGCTCCGCATGCGGTTGGAAGTAGTTCACAATCGCTTCCTTACCTTTGCTGAGGATGATGAGAATCTCGTCAAAGCCCGCATTCACGGCTTCTTCGACGACATAGTGGATGACAGGCTTATCGCCGAGTGGCAGCATTTCTTTGGGAACCGCCTTCGCAATCGGCAGAAACCGCGTGCCAAATCCTGCAGCTGGAATTACCGCCTTCATTTGCCGACAAATAAAGGCACTGCAGCATCCACTGCTGGAGCGTAATCGGGACGAATCACCCGGATCCCATGCGGAGTAAACGCTGCCTGCATGTTTTCAAAATTCTCATCGCCCTCACAGATGCCCGTGATCGCGCCACCGCTGCCCGCGAAGTTGGCACTGGCTCCCGCGTTGCGTGCGGTCGCTACCATTTCGCGATTCCCTTCGCCCACATCGTAGAGGCTTGCGCGTTTCTCGAAGTTCGCATTGATGATGCGGTGCATCGCTGCAACGTCTCTGGCGTCCAGCGCATCGCGGAATTCCACCGTCAGGTTTGCCCAGTAATCCATGGCCTGCACGACATCCTCATCTCCGCGATTCCAGCGCATGCGCAGATCGTTATGAAAAACTTCCGTGCCTTCCGAAAGATCCTCACGGTAGGCGATATACATGGGCGGCAGTTTTTCAAGGTCCAGCGGTTCATACTCGCCATAGCCGCGCGATTCCATGAGCTCCCGCTCAAAGTTCATGAAGACCAATCCCTGATAAGCCTGGGACACCCGGTCCTGCAGGCCCGCGGGGATCCCAAGTTCCTGATTTTCCACTTCCAACACAAGGTTCGCCAGTGCGTGACGCGACATCGTCACGTTGTAGAATCCCATCAATGCCCGCACGCAAGCTGTAATCAACGCGCTCGAGCCTGCGAGCCCCACTTGACTCGGGATATTAGAGCTGTAGCGGAGGGTAAAGTTACGGTCATCGAGTTGAATGCCCCGCTCGCGGCAATAATCTAGAAACCGCTTTGCCGATGCCTTCAGCAACCGGAACCCTCCGTAATAGCCATGCTGCTTTACATCGTTGTGCAGCGACGCAAGATTCTGGAAGACCGAGTGATCGCGCCGGCTCGGAAGCAACTCCAGCTCCGGCGATTCCCAAAGCGTCATCGTCGCTTCAAAATTGCGGAATGCGAACGAAATGGTTTTCCCGAAATACCCATCAGAGGGATTTCCCACCAATCCGGCCCGCGGGTAAGCAACGGTGCGAATGATCATAAGTTTGTGAGGAAATCAGGCCAGTTTGCTGTGTGCCCCGTCGCAAAAAGGCGGATTGCCCGTTTGCTTACAATTACAAAGCGCCACTTTTGTCTTTTCAGTGATCTCCGTTTTCACCGGAGCGATCCCGAGTCCTTTATGAGCGCCATCGCAATAGGGCTGCGTGCTGGAGCGCCCACAAGCACACCACCAATACGTGCCCGGTTCCAAATCCAGCACTACCGGCCTCTTGTCAAAAATCACAGATTCACTCATGCGCGGAACGTAATCAGAGGTCAGCCACAGCGTCAATGGATTCCGCGCATTGATGAGCGGTTCATGGCGCGCCGATTTAGCAGATGATTTCCGAGCTATCTTAGAGCCAACTTTCTGCCCGTTCGAAGAGCGAGGCGAGGATGGGGCATCCTAGCCCTTGCGAAGCAACACTCAGGCCGGCCCCGCCCCACCGCAGCCTCGCGGATGAGCCCGTCCCGCGCATGCGGGATCTGCGGCAGCGGCTGATCCCGCCGCTTTGGGCGGGAGCAGAGGGAACTGCCGACGGGCGGCTTATGGCACACCCAAGGGAGCGGCTGGACTGGCGCGACATGTGCCGACCCGTGCGAGACCGAACGAAGTGAGACAGACTGCCGAAGGCAGCCCCGAAGGGGTGCGCGGAGCGAATCAAACTAGCCGGGGCGAGCAGATGACGTGACAGGCCAGACTAGCGACCGCCGCCCGAACAACCAAGGCGCGAGCGACGGCGCGACTCCTGTGGGGGCGTTTCGATTATACGGCGAAGCCGCACTCCGCCTCCATTAGAGCATTTTCGGTTTAGTTTGTCGCATATTGACTATGCTTGAAGAAGTTTTTGCATTGATCAGGTTCGAAGGTCTCTAAGGTCTCGGCTAAGGCTTGGATCAGTTGCGGAAACTCGCGGGCAGACTCTCTGCGCATGT
>JBGTCP010000016.1:0-1750 GCA_041748815.1 Chthoniobacterales bacterium | reverse complement strand
AAAGGGATTTACTTCAATTCCGGCTTTCTGAAAATACTCCACCCAGCTGCCATCAGACCCGGTCTTCTTCCAGGACGCTCCGCCGAGTGCGAAAATGACTGCTTGTGCATCGAGTCGTTCGTCGTCGTTAAAAAGCAGAGACGGGCCTGGGGAGTGAGGTGTGGTAAATCCGCTCCACTTTTTGCGGAACTGAAATTCCACGCCGCGCCTTCTCAATTCGGTCATCCAACGCCGCAACAATCCGCCCGCCATCATTTCCTCTGGAAATACGCGCCCGCTGGTTCCGACAAATGTAGCGGACCCCAGCTCGTGCGCCCAGTTGCGAAGCGCATCCGGTGGGAAGTCGGCTATCAATCCCGCCCAATCCCCGCCGCCCGTGTAAAAGCGTGGCATTTCTTCTGCCGGGGTGGAGTGGGTGAGGTTCAGTCCGCTGCGACCGGCCACAAGAAGCTTCCTGCCTGCCGAGGGCATGTGATCCAACACGCGCACGGAAAGCCCACGGTCGGTCAGGCATTGTGCGGCAAAGAGTCCGGCCGGTCCAGCCCCCACAACAGCAACTCCATCCCATGCCGCATGAGGCATGTCCAACTCAGGCTCCGGTCTCATCCCCGAGGCGATGGTCGGGAATTAGGTAATTTTTCACATAATCTGCCACAGCTTCATTCAGCGGGGTGAGAGGCTCGTTGTAACCGGATTGCTTTAGCTTCGAAATATCTGCCTTCGTGAAGTATTGATATTTCTCACGGAGTTGATCGGGCATCTCGATGAATTTAATATCCGGCTCGCGCTCCATGGCAGCAAAGATGGCGTGAGCCAGATCCAGCCACGAACGGGCTTCGCCGGAGCCGAGGTTGAAAAGTCCGCCCGCTGTTTCAGATTCCGCGAGGTGAATCGTCATGGCAACTGCGTCTTTGACATACAGGAAGTCGCGTTGCTGACCGCCATCGGGATATTCCGGTTTGTAGCTTTTGAAGAGAGACAGAGTGCCCGTGGCACTGATTTGCTCGAAGGCTTTTGCCACCACACTGCGCATGTCGTCTTTGTGTGCTTCGTTGGGACCATAAACGTTGAAGTATTTCACTCCGACAATGGAATCGAGAACCCCGTGGCGTTGAGCAAACTGGTCGAAGAGGTGCTTCGAATAGCCATACATGTTGAGCGGACGCAGTTTGTGAAGGTTGGAATCCGTGTCCGACATGCCTTGTTCGCCATCTCCATAGGTCGCGGCGGACGATGCATACACAAAACGTGAGCCTTGCGTGATGGCCCATCGGCAGAGCGCCTGGGTGTATTGGTAGTTATTGCGGATGAGATAACTGGCGTCCTTTTCAGTCGTCGCCGAGCAGGCACCGAGGTGAAAAATGAAATCGAAATTTTCGAGTCCGCCGGAAACGAAGCGCTCCAAAAGTTGGTCGGCTTCCACATAGTCGTCAAACTGCAGCGGGACCAGATTGCGCCACTTTTCCGTGGTATCCAACACGTCCGATGCGATGATGTTGGTGCATCCGCGCTGGTTCAGTGCCCAGATGAGCGCGCTGCCGATGAGACCGGAGGCACCGGTCACCAGGATGCGTGAGGATTCGTTGATGCGATCCATGGGAATGGAATTTTACCAGCCGAGCACCTTTGCGAAAATGAGCGGAGCGACGATGGTGGCGTCACTCTCGATCACATATTTCGGAGTCGCTTTGCCGAGTTTGCCCCACGTGATTTTTTCGTTGGGAACCGCGCCCGAGTAGGAGCCGTAGCT
>JBGTCP010000015.1:0-7864 GCA_041748815.1 Chthoniobacterales bacterium | reverse complement strand
CGGCCGAACGATGCGGGCGTTTACAAGCAGAATTCCGAAAGCGCATTCCCTTGAGGTTTGGACAGGTGACGAGGCCCTTCAGTTCCTTGACGGGCGCAACACGGATCAGCCATTTTTTCTCAAAGTGAGCTTCCAGCGTCCTCATGATCCGCTTTCACCTTCTTCGGAATCGCTGGAACTCTATGACCCGGAAAACGTCCGGTTACCTGACAATCACACGGACTTTTTCGATGGAGACTTCGAGGGGAAACCATTGGTTCAAAGGAGCTACATTCGAGGGGGGCGCGAGGGTTATCCATATCGTCCGCACGACAAGGAAGATCTAAGGCGGCAGCTTGCTCACTACTTGATGCTGGTCACAGAAATAGACACTCAGATCGGGCGTGTGATCGAGAAGGTCAAAGCCTTGGGAGAATGGGATAACACCGTCGTTGTTTATTTATCCGATCATGGAGACTTTGCGGGTGAACACGGCTTGTGCTTAAAGAATCTGGGCATTTATGAAGCCATCCACCGGGTGCCATGCATTTGGCATTGGCCCGGTGGTCCCGTGGGAGACAGCAAGGCCATCGTTGAATTGGCCGACCTGGCACCCTCCCTCGCCGCAGCAGCCGGGTTGCCGCCCTTGGAAGCTTGCGAAGGCCGGGACATTCGCCCTGTCGCTGAGGGCAAACTTGCCGGACTCGATTCGACGGTGTGCGAATGGGATGCCACCGCCCACGGGCAGGGCAGTGTCTTCGCGATTCGCGACGAAGCGTTCCGCCTCGTCTTTTATTGCAACTGGCCGGATGACGGCGAACTTTACCACACCGAAGCCGATCCCGGTGAACTCGTGAATCTCTGGGCCTGTGCCGACTACGCCCCGGTCCGCGAGCGCTTGATGCGCCGTGTGCTCGCGCATATCGGCAAATTTTCGCGTGCCCATACGCCCGAAGATGATCAAAAAGCATCACGCGACAACCCGAGAGACCGTCTGCACTCCGGGAAAATTTCCTGGAACCAGGTTTTCTGTCGGCCCGAGCAAGCATTGAATGGCGGAGGCTCATGATCCCACTGGTTTAAACTTGCGTGATCGACAACCTTGTTTTTTCCCGATAGCGATACCCCTCAGTCTGCAACCAGAACAAATTCATGGCCAAATCCCCATCCCGACCCACTCACGCTCCAAGTCCCACTGCCGTCCAAATCGGGGCCGCAGATTTTATCACCTTTCACACGCCACTGAGCGGGATTGGCTACGACCCTGATGAACTCGCTGCACTTGGAGAACAGATTGCACAAGAGGGTGCACGGATCGCCGCAGTGCGGGCTGAGGTGGCGCTTGCCATTGTGGGTCAGTTACATTTGATCGACAGTTTATTAATTGGTTTGTTAACCAACTCGCATGTGTTGTTGGAGGGCGTGCCGGGTTTGGCAAAGACCACAACGGTGAAGGCCCTGGCGTCATGTTTGCAGGCCCGCTTCAGCAGGGTGCAATTCACGCCGGACTTGCTGCCGGCGGATGTGCTGGGAACCCTGATTTACAATCCGCGCACCTCGGAATACACAACCAAGTTCGGACCGATCTTTACCAATATCCTGTTGGCGGATGAGATCAACCGGTGCCCGCCCAAGGTGCAAAGCGCCCTGCTTGAAGCCATGCAGGAACACCAGGTGACCCTTGGCGATACGAGCTATTTGTTGGACGACCCATTTCTTGTGCTGGCAACCGAGAACCCGGTTGAACAGGAGGGCACGTATCCTCTGCCGGAAGCCCAGGTGGATCGCTTCATGCTGAAGGTCACGGTGGATTATCCTTCGCCGGATGAGGAGTTGCAGATTCTCGATTACATCGCTGATGGCAGGTCGAAACCCAAACTGGACGCTCTGCTTACCGTGGATGATTTAAAAGCGATGCGGGTGCTTGTGCGTCAGGTGTATATCGCAGAGGAGCTGAAACGTTATATTGTGCGGATCGTTCTGGCGACGCGCTACCCGGAGCGTCTGGACAAACAATTGGCGGGCCTGATCCGGTTTGGGGCATCGCCTCGTGCGACGATTAACATCACTCTCGCTTCACGGGCGCAGGCCTTCCTGCAAGGCCGGGCTTATGTCACGCCGGAAGATATCAAGGCGGTGGTTCCGGCTATTCTCGGCCATCGGATTATGACCACGTATGAGGCGGACGCCGAGGAAGTGGACAGCGCCACGATTGTTCAACGGATTCTGGCTTTGGTGACTGTTCCGTAAGACCTGCCATGGCTCTGATCCCTCTCGAATTGCTGCGGAAAATCCGGCGCATTGAGATCCACACCGGCCGTCTTGCGGAGGATCTCTTCGCAGGCAAATACCGCTCTGTTTTTAAAGGGCGAGGCATGGATTTTGAGGAGGCGCGGGAGTATCAGCCAGGGGACGAAGTGCGGCGGATCGATTGGAACATTTCGGCCCGCTTCGATTCACCCTATGTTAAGGTCTTTCGCGAAGAACGCGAACTGACCATGATCCTGCTCGTGGACCTGAGCGCATCCGGAGTCTTCGGGACCTCCACTCAGACGAAAAAAGATTTGATCGCCGAGCTTGCTGCGGTCCTGGCCTTCAGCGCCGTGAAGAACAGCGATAGAGTGGGGCTGCTGCTCTTTACGGACCGGGTCGAAAAATTTATTCGTCCGGCCAAGGGTCGCCGACATGTGCTCCGCTTGATTCGTGATATTCTTTACCACGAACCTGTCGGGCGGAAAACCAATCTGACATCGGCACTCACTTATCTTAACCATGTGGCAAAACGCCGGGCGGTTTGCTTCCTAATATCCGACTTTCTGGACAACGACTTCGCCACAGCGCTGAAAATTACCAATAAGCGGCATGATTTGATCGGCATGCGGGTGATGGATGCCCGAGAAAACACCCTGCCCAATGTGGGTTGGGTAGCGCTGGAGGATGCCGAAACGGGCGAGATGCTCGAGATTAACACGGGAGATGCGGCGGTTCGAAAAAGATTCGCAGACGAAGCCATCCGGCGAAGTCAGGAACTGCGGCGCACCTGCTCGCAGGCGGGAGTTCAATTGCTCGAAATGGCGACAAACCACCCCTACGAGAGAACGCTGCAGCATTTTTTTGAAACCCGGATTTCGGGGAGGCATGGGAAATGAATTTATTCGCAGCAAGCCTCCCGATCATCGAGGATACACGCTTGGAATTCAGGTCTGAACCGTGGCTTGCGCTGTGGTGGCCTTATCTGCTCGGCACGCTTTTGCTGCTTTCCCTGATTGCTTACTTATTAGTTCGCAGATGGAGACATCAGCAGGAGCTTCGGAATCAACCGGTCCCGCCGTCTGTGCGGGCGCTGGTTTTGTTGAAGGAGGCTCACGCAAAGTGGTCTGAGGAAGGCGTAAACTGGTATGTGTTCGAGGCAACACGGATTCTGCGTGCCTATTTGGAAGAGGCGTTTGGCTCGGCTGCACCTTATTTAAGCACTCAGGAATTTTTGGCGCAAATGAGTGAGCTTCCCACCTTGAACGAAGCGCAAGTGGATTGGCTCCGCAATTTTCTCCCCCGTTGCGATTTGGTGAAGTTTGCGGCCCAACGGCTAATAGCGGATGAGGTGGAGCGCTTCCATGCGGAGTGCTGCGCGTTTGTTAATGAAACAAACCGCGTGGCCGAAACAGAGTCCACGACAGCAGGGGCGGCGACATGATGGAGTGGCTTATTTCGCTGGCTCAGCGGCTTCAGACTTTCGGTTTTGGAGCACCGTGGTGGCTGCTACTACTATTAGTGATTCCGTTGCCGTCTCTCTGGCGGGGAAAAGCGGCTCCTTCAAGAGGACTGGCTTTTTCTTCGGCGGTTTTGCTGCGACGCGATGGCCGGTTACCCGTGAGTCGGCGGTCCCTGGCTCTCACCGCTCTTCGGTGTCTGTTTCTTGGATTTCTGGTCGTGGCCATTGCGCGCCCGCAGGTGGAGGCAGGATTTCAAGACGACCGCAATGAGGGCGTCGATATTATGCTGGTCCTGGATTATTCAAAATCCATGGACGCAGAGGACTTTCTGTTTCAGGGAGAGCAGGTCTCCCGGCTTGAGGCCATGAAGCATATCATGGCGGAGTTCCTCGATAACCGTAAAAACGACCGGATCGGGGTGGTCGGGTTTGCAAAGGATCCCTTTCTGGTGAGCCCCCTCACGACCGATCATTCGTGGGTTTTGGAGATGATCCCCGAAGTCAAAACCGCCGGAGGAACCGCCATCGGCTCGGCGATTATTCGTTCCCTTCAGGTGCTGAATGAGTCGGATGCAAAAACCAAGATCCAGATTGTTGTGACCGATGGTCTCAGTAATACCGGCGTTGCACCATTGGAAGCGGCAGAGGTGGCGGCGGAGGACGGTATCCGGATTTATCCGGTCGAGATTCTGAATGCCCGTCGTTTGGCACCGCAAAAGGCCGAAGAGCATCCGCTGCACCTGATGGCAACCATGACCAAAGGTCAATTTTTTCAAGCGACAGACTACGAGTCGATGCGGGCGATTTATCAGCAGATCAACGATCTTGAAACCAGCTTTATTCAGCAGCGACGTTTCAAGACTTATGACGAATTATTTTTCCTCTTTGCCATCCCGGCTCTGGCGTTTTTGCTATTGGAGTTTACCTTGATTCACACGTTATGGATGCGAATACCCTGAGCTTTGCAACACCCCTCTGGCTGGCGGGGCTGATTTTGGTCCCGGTCTTGATTCTGGTTCTTTTATGGACGTCCGACCGTCTCGGCGTTCGGCGTGGCAGAGCATTTTTTGGGGACGGCTTTCGGCAGGAAGAATTTCGTGCGACGCGCCGACCGCTGCGCCTTCGTCAGGCCGTGACGTCCGGGGTGGTCCTGTGTTTTGTGTGCATTGGCCTGGCCCGGCCCGTCTTGGAAGAACGCGAGGATCAGGCAAAACGCCTGGGGGTTGATGTGATGGTTGCACTGGATGTTTCCCGAAGCATGCTGGCCAAAGATTATGAGCCCAGTCGTCTCGAAGCATCGAAGGCGGCCTTGAAACGATTAACGAACCGCCTGACCGGAGACCGCGTCGGAATTATTGTTTATGCGGGTGAAGCCCGTTTGGTGGCACCGCTCACATTTGATACCGCGGCGCTGAATCTTGTGATTGATAACCTCGACGAAAAAGCCCTCTGGCGCGGGGGCTCGTCCATGACCGAAGCCATCGATCTTGCAGCCGAGAAGCTGCGGCCTCTCGAAGGGGAATTGCGTTCCCTGATTATCGTGAGTGACGGAGAGGATCACGAGGGCGACGCGATTTTGGCGGCTAGAAAAGCTCACCTTGAAGACGGGTTGAATGTCTTCACGGTGGGCGTGGGCACCGCGTCGGGAGCCCCCATAGAAATTCTGTCCCGTGACGGCAGGGGCAAAGTGGTGCGAACGACGACGCTCCGCGATGAATTCGGACAGCCGGTCAACACACGTTTGCGGGACGGCCCTCTCGAAGATGTCGCCAAAGCCGCAGGTGGTTTTTACGTGCCGCTTGGTGAGGAAGGCACGGGGTTGGAGGCGGTTTTCGACCAGGGTCTGCGTCCGCTGGGACAACGCGTGGACAGCCGCCGTGTTCTAGAGCGGGTAGAAGCTTTTCAGTGGCCGCTGTTGGCTGCGTTCCTGGCGGCAATCATAGGAATGCTGATCAGTCAGAAGTCCGTGCGATTGCGCCCTGCGCTGGCCGCAGTATTGATGTCTCTGGGGCTGACTGTGGCGGAGGCATCGACACCGCAGGAGATCCGGCAAATGATGGAGGAAGGGAAGGCCGAAGAAGTTCAGCGCTTGCTCCGGGAGGATCTCTTGCGAAGCCCGGGTGATTCGTATCTGCTTTATAATTACGGACTTGCAGCCTACGTGGCAGGGGATGACAAAACGGCCGAAACTGCGTGGAGTCAGCTTGCGCGGGAAGCGGAAGGCGAGTTTGCCGGACGGGCTCAATTTCAACTGGGCAATTTGGCTTTTCGAACGGCCTACCGCATTGCATCCAGCAGTGGTCGTGCGGATGCCGCGGTTTATTATGAAAAAGCGCGTGAACATTACCGGATTGCAGCGGCAATGGGTTCGGGTCATGCGCGTTCCGCCACCAACAATCTCGAAATCACAGAGAAAGAACTTCGTGTGCTCTACCTTGAACGGGGGGAAAGGCATCTTCGTGATGCGAAGACTCAAATGGAAGCAGGCAAAACCCTTGGAGCGGAACAGAAAGCGGGTGACGCCGTGTCTGATTTTGAAGCGGTCAAAGGTTTGAAGGAGGGAGATCCGGCTATTGAAGAAAAACTGGCAGAGGCTATGGCGCTGCAAGCCGAAGCGCGTCTCGCACTAGCCAGGCAGGAGCGGGAAAAGTTGGAAAAGGCAATGGAAGCCCACTTGGCTGAACCAGACTCCGCACCGCCCAACGCACGAAAAGTGAGCCAGGACATCGCTAAGCTGACACAGGCCCACGATAAAGTTCTGGGACTCTATGAGAAGGTCCTGGAAGTTGCCCCGGATTTGCAGGATGCCACAACAGAACAAAATGAGGTTCGCGAATCAGCCGCTTCCCTGCTGGAAACATCGGCAGACAAGAATATCGCGGATGGTCAGAAAGCTTTGGAATCCCGCAAAGCCAACCAGGCACAAGCACAATGGACACTGGCGATGGATCAATTGACGCGCGCTGAAATCTATACACCGGATTCATCGGAGCTGACTTCGAAAAGGGAAACTTTGGCGGGTGACCTTAAAGATCTTCTGGTGGAGCAGGCCGATGCAAACGTGGAGATAGCAAAAGCTTCGCAGGATCCAAAACGACACCGTTCCCAACTGGAATCTGCCACAAAAGGATACACTCAAGCCATGGACCTGGATGCTGAGGATGCCAGCATCGCACCAAAACTGACCGAGGCGCAAGGCATGCTCGCCGACGCACTGAAGGCGGAGGCCGACAAAGCGCGGGCTGAGGCACAGGAGTTGAAGGATCAAGCACTCCCAAAAGCGATTGCTCAAATGCAGGTGGCCATCCGGGATTATGATATGGCCACGACTTTGCGGGAGGAATTCACTGAAGCTGCGGAAGCCAAAGCGGCCGCCATCGAAGAAATGACGGCCATGCGCAGCGATCTTGCGAAAAAACAGGCCGAAGCTGAACCTGAATTGGCGGAAAATCAGCCTCTGGACCCCTCAACGCCCTCCGAGGGACAAACCGAACTTAACATCGACGATTTGCGGGATCTTGTGTTCTCGCGCGATTTATTCCATCGCAGCGATTTCGATACGAAGCGGGTGCCGCCTTTGCGGGACTGGTAGGTTGCTTGAGAAAATTAAGGGGGGCCGGATAAATTATTTATGACCAGTCCCCGATGGAATACAACCCGAGGCCCACTCATTCAAAGATGGAGTGGTGATCGTGAAAATCGATCCGCATTGGCTTCCTAACTTGGCTGATATTGAAACCAGAGGCAGAAATCGGCACACGATTTCTCGCTTTAAAATTTCACGCTGATAACATTAGAATTCAGCAGCAAAGTGCCGTTAACGTGTCAGCTTCGTTCCGAGCTAATTCTGAAGCCAAGCCGTAAGCATGGGTTCCAGCCCCAGTGGCCGGGTGTGATTGAGACTGGTGCCGTAAACGCCAACGGCGTTTCATCTTACAGCCCAGGGTTGACGTGACGAAGGAACGGCCACCCTGGGTAGAAAAGCGTATACGCATGAACCCCAACGGGCATGCGCGTCAAGTTAAGGGTTTCTTTGGCCCGACGGGCCTAAATTCCATAGCCCAGCTCGCAGGGCTGGGTCCACAAAATTAAGAATTTGCGGGCTGAAAGTCCGCGATCCGGTGCGGCAACCCAACACAATCCTCGAAATCGCGACCTTTCAGGCCGCATTGC
>JBGTCP010000014.1:0-36022 GCA_041748815.1 Chthoniobacterales bacterium | reverse complement strand
TCCATCGCGATGCTCATCGATGTGATGACAGAGCGCGGGTTTCAGGTCTCCGTGGACATTCACCGACAGGAGGTGCCGGATCATTTTGATATCGAGACAGGGCAAATCCGCTGCCGTGTTAAAAAAGTGATGCGCACCACCATTCGTTTCAAAAGCAGTCAGATCCGTCGTGGATGATCCGCCAGCGAATAGACGAGTTTCTTCTCTACCTTGCAACGGAGCGGGGTCTTTCCGAAAACTATCAAATCTCGACAAAAACCTCGCTGGAAACCTTTGCCGATTGGCTGGAGCGGAGGCATCAATGCGAGGATCCTCAGGCGATCACGTACGACCTGATTATCGAATATCTTGAAACGCGCAAGCGGGATGGATTGGCAGCTGCTTCCATCAAGCTCATCGTCGTCGCGGTGAAAATCTTCATGCGTTTTCTTGCTTCGCGGGGACATGTCACCCGGGATGTCGCAGAGGTCATTACGCTGCCTCGGATCGAAAGATACCTGCCGGAGACACTGAATCAGATGCAAGTCGAGCAATTGCTGGAGCATTTGCCGTCACACGATCCGCTTGCGGTGCGCAATCGTGCTATGATTGAACTCCTTTATTCCTCAGGCTTGCGAGTCTCCGAGCTCACATCGTCCCGGCTGGAAAACCTCGATCTCGAGGAAGGCTTCATCCGCGTGACAGGTAAGGGGAATAAAACGCGGTTGGTCCCGGTCGGCGCTCGCGCCCGCGACGCTATCAAAACGTACTTGGATTCCGCACGACCCAAACTGGTAGGGAAGAAGTCCGGCAGCTTCATTTTTTTGTCCAACCGCGGGACGTCTCTCACGTCGATGCGGGTCCAGCAAATACTCAAAGAGGTCGGAGCGAACGCGGGGATTGATCGACCGCTGCATCCGCACATGTTGCGTCATTCCTTTGCCACGCATTTATTGGAAAATGGCGCGGACCTCCGCATTATTCAGGAACTGCTCGGGCATGCGGATATCTCAACCACGCAGATCTACACGCATGTAGATCAGCAGCGTCTGAAAGCCGTGCACCACCGCTTCCACCCCCGTGCTTAAAATACTGATGTGTGCGGCGGCGATTTAAAATCGATTCCCCAAAGGGGATAAAGCATCCAGCCCAGGGTTGTAGAGCTACCCTGGGTCCATGAAGAGAGAGCAAAACCCTGAAAGGGTTTCATCGACGGGGCATTCGCACCGTTTTACAGGAAATCGGAACGAAGAAGCTTCTGCATCTAACATAAATCAGCTGGCCAGTTTTTCGAGCAACCTTGCAAGGGTGTTCACGCCTTTGGCAATTTGATCACTCGAGGAGAATTCGTCCGGTCGATGGCTGAAACCTTGATGACACGGGATAAAAATCATTGTAACGGGCGCGATCAGTGACATGAAAAGGCTGTCGTGATAAGCGCGGCTGACCAATCGCCGCACGGTGCAGCCGCTTTCGTTAGCAGCGGTTTCAGCCATCTGCACGAGGCGAGGATCGCAGATGGCTGGCGGATCCGAGTTGATCCTGGTGAGCGTCAATTCCAGCTTCCTGCGCTGGGCAATCGCTGCAACTGATGCTTGGAATGCCCCTTCCACTGCCTGTCTGGCGCGGTGGTCGGTGTCGCGGATGTCAACTTCTAGGTTGGCCTCGAAGGGAACCGAGTTGATGGCCCCGGGGCGGATTTGAAAAACCCCGGTGGTGGCAACCCCGTCCGGTGAACCAAGCTCCAATACGTGTTTTTCCAAGGCCAGCGCCGCCTCCGCACCGCCGAGAGATGCATCCCGACGTCTTGGCATGAGCACCGCTCCGGCATGCCCTCCCTCGCCCACAAAACGAACACGCCACGCAGCCGGAGCTGCAATTCTTTCAACCACTCCGATGTCAATACTTTCCCGTTCAAGGATGGGTCCCTGCTCGATGTGCAATTCCACAAACGCATCGTAGGCACCGGGTTCCATTCGCACAGATCCGAGATCCCCGGGGATGCCAGCAGCATTGCGGAGATCATCGAGCGAATAGCCATCCGGTGTGCGCAGTGAGTCGGCCGCGTCCGGTGTGACGTTTCCGGCCAGCATACGGCTGCCAAGGCAACCAAGCCCGAAACGAGTGGGTTCCTCGGAGGTGAAAAGAATAATGTCGATGGAAGCTACGGGTTTGAATCCGCTCCCTTGCAACGCACGAACTGCCTCCAGCGGACCCAGCACGCCAACTACCCCATCGTATTTTCCGGCATTAGGAATGGCATCAATGTGAGAGCCGGTTCCCACAGGCTTGCGCTCCGAATCACTTCCTTGCCAGCGCGCAAAAGTATTGCCAATCGCATCGACCCGGATGCTCAAACCTGCCGCTTCAAAACGCTCAGCAAGAAACCGGCGTGCTTCCTTGTCTTCTTTTGAAAACACCAGCCGGGTCACGCTTGGTGCCGGGGACTCCGAAAAGGTTGCCAGCTTGTCGATCTCCGCACTGAGCCGGGCGGCGTCGATTTGCAAGCTCATGCCAGGACCGGGTGGCGATTGACGTTTTTATAATAGAGATAGCTCGCCGGTTCGTCGCCCATGGCCACAAACCATTGCGGACAATACGGGGCCATCCAGATGACATCACCTTTCCTCACCGGATACCAGCTGTCCTCCAACCGGTAGACACCCTGTCCTGAGAGCATGAGCAGTCCGTGCTCCATGATGTGAGTCTCCACAAATGGAAGCGTGGTGCCGGGCTGATACGTGAAGACGTTCACCGCCATGTCAAAGTGGGGATCGTCTGGCAGCAGCGCTTGCAACAGGGCGTTGGGATTTCCCAAAAAAGGAAGACTCTCGACGTTCGAAACATTGCCGGAAAATGCGGATGGCATACCGGTGCCATCCTCGAATCGCTTTTCAAAAGCAGTCACTTCCGATCCAGCTTCAGCTGTGATTTTCGTGCTGGTGTCAGGTGGAAGGAACGCATATCCACCAGCTTCGAGTGACGCATTCACAGCACCCGCGAGCGTGAGACGTCCCTGCAGAACATACAACACTCGTTCAACACCCGGGGTATTGGAAAGTGGAAGACTGCCGCCGGATTCCCAGTTCACGCGAAATTGAGTAAACCCCGCACCCATGGCCGGAGAAATATGAATCACAACCGTGGCACCTTCTGCGCCCTGATAATAACTCGGCACCCATCCGTCCGAGGTAATCAATGCATGCCGTGCAGCGACACGCGTGCGGGTGTTTCCAAAAACCGGCAATCCAAAATGCGAGTCCAACGGGTTGTTCATAGTTCTACACACATCCTGACAGAAATTATCAAGCGATGCGACGGATTTGTGCAGCTTGTGATTTCTCAATTCCTGAGCTTTCAGTATGGCTTCCTGTTCCATGGGAGCCTCGGGGTAGCCTATCAGCAGACATTCTCTCAGATAGGCTTCAAGGAAGTTTTTGATTCCTCCAAGCCGCTCATATTGCGCGGTGTGAACGAGCTCATGCGCAAGCAGAAAGGGATCGCGCGAGAATTCTTCCCGTATCAAAATGCCATAGCGAAGAGACATGCCGGCTGTGTTGCATGAAAATAGCCCGGACGCCTTGGCCGCCCAGCAAGTGCTGAAACCGCCGGGTGTGGGAATGAGCGCAACTTTCAGAACTCTCACTTTCTCAGGACTGCCAACTCCCATCAGCACAGCGGTCGCAAACTGCTCTTCTGAAAGCGGGTCACCGTCGATCAGGATCTTTCGCTCATTTCTCTCAACCCACCTTGTAGCGAAAGGCAGGACTATCGGCAGAATTTTCACCAAGGGCTTCATTTGTTCGATCAATCTTCGTAATCACCATCCGCAGCCTGCCATGGCTTCCAATAAATTCGGTCCTATTCCTGCTCGGCCGGCTCCTGCCACTCCTCAAGCCAGTCTTCAAATTGCATAAATAAAAATTGCCACAGACCATCGGGGATTGTCGAGCAGACTTCGCCGCAAGTGCTGGGCGCTTCGTCCATTCCTTAGGCAGCTTGCTAAAGCTTCCGGGCTGTGAAAAGCTCTCAAGTAGATGCTCGGGAACACCTTGATCACACCCTCTCCGATTCAATGCCTCCGGGATCAAAAGAAATGTCAATGACCCCAACGCTTCGCACGACCTCGACTGACAGCACCCATTCGCAGGAAATCATCTGCGCAAAAGACGCGTGTTGGACTCTGCCCGATCTTATCGATTACGAGTTGCTCATGGAAGAGGACGAGGCTGTGGAGGCGCTTCCTCACCAGATCAAAGAGCGCGATGAGAGGATTCGCAAACGTGTCATCAGCACTTGCGGACAAGAACAGGTGGACCAACGCGGACAAAGCAGCCCGGCAAACCGGCGTTGGTGGCTCTACAATTGGCTACAGTTTCGGCGGAGGAAGGATCGTGCAACTGGAGAAAGCATTGGAGAAGTCCTGGATTCCTCACTTTCTTCAGCAGCCGCTTTGTTTGCCTTCGCAGGTTTTGTGGTTGGACTCATTTCATTGCTGGGACTCCTGGCAGTCCCTGTGGCGATTCATGTTCCAATGGTGCTGCTGATCTATCTGGGACCGCAAATTCTGCTGATTCTTTTTGCGGTTTTTACGTTTCTCCGACAGCGATACGGATGGACTTCCGGCTCTCCTGCGTTGGCCCGGCTGGTGGGTGCAAAGGTCGTGGCACCACTCTTTCGTTGGCTAGCTTCACGTGCCGAAGAGAAGGTCGGTCACCGCGAGCAGGCGCACCAATTACGCGCCGGCATCGGCCTCATTGTCGGACGCGGGAGGTTGCATCGGGAAGCGCTGGGTTGGCCGCTGCTCTGTCTTTTTCAATGGGCGGGATTGCTCTTCGCGCTCGCAGTTGCATTCGGAATGTTGATTGTGGCTCAGGTCGCGCATTTTAATTTTGGTTGGAGTTCCACCAATCAGGCGCTCACGCCGGAGGTGGTTCACGGGATCGCAAAAACCATGGCCCTGCCCTGGTCGTGGTTTCTGGCAGAAGGGACGGGCTATCCTTCTCTGGAAGAAGTGAGACTCAGCCAGGTATTCCGGGGACAGCCTTTAGGCGAAGCTTTCCCTTATCTCTCCTCATGGTGGATTTTCCTGTTCCTCAGTCTGTTCACATACTCCTGCGTGCCGCGGGCCTGTCTCCTCGTTTATTCGAGATGGCGAGCACGACGGGCGCTGGCTCGGGAGTTTTTCACCGACCGGAGAAGCGACAGTCTATTCCGTCGCCTGGCGCTTCCCGGGCATCGCAAAACTGTGATCGCTCCGAACCCTGTTTTGCCTTCGGGTGAATCCTCGCATCCAATGGCCAATCCGGCTGAGGGTGAATCGCCCCCGGAGCGAATTCCGTCCGACCATTGTCTGGTTCTGACCGATGTGGAGTTTGCCGCACCTGCACAGATCAGTGTCAAAGAGCGCATCGCCAAGCAGCTTCAGCTCAACGTCTTTGCCATTCATCAGGCTTACTCACCAGGGGAACAAGAGGCATGTATCGCGCTCCTCCATCGGTCGATGTGGGAGGACGGCACACCACGCATCCTTTTGCTCCACCGCGGATGCGCCCCGATCGTCGGTGGACTTCGACGCTTCATCGACGGATGCCTTGATGCCATCGGCTCGGACGGCCATCTGATTTTCGGACTCGGTGGGAAATCTGATTTTCTCTCGGATGCAATCGATCCCGAAGATGTGAAACTTTGGAAAGAATTCGCCAATAAACTCAAGCGTAAGCATACCAACGTTGAGGTGGAGGTTTTAACCAATTAGCTCAATGCAGGAAATTCCCACATTTGCTATCGCCGGCGATCCCAATGTGGGTAAGTCGACACTGGTTGCCACCCTCGCCGAAGATGATGCGGTCGAGATCGCAAGGCGGGCCGGTACTACACGGGTTGCGACCAATTACACGGCGGAGATTGACGGCCTGCCCGTGCTGAACTTCGTCGATCTCCCCGGTTTTGAAAACACGGCTTATCTGCACCATTGGCTCGAGAGTCACAAAAACCAACCTGGTAATCTGGCAGAGCACTTTCTGGACTCGCATCGTAATGACCCGGAATTTCTGCCCGAATGTGAGATTCTGCGTTCGCTCAAGGATGCCGCGGTCATCTATGTCGTCGACGCGTCCAGGCCCGTTGAGCGAAAAGACCGCGATCAGGCGGAGATCCTGCGTCTCTGCACCGACAAGCGCATCGCTGTAATCAACGTGCGGTCAGACCAGCCACAAACCGAGAAAGGCAGCGAGCTGCTGGCTGAATGGCAGGAACTGTTGGGTCGGCATTTTACCTACCGGGAGTTCAATCCACACCGTGCCACGCTGAAGGATCGAATCGAACTTCTGGAGGCCATTTCACACGTGATGCCCGGATGGCGTGAGAGCATGAAAAATGTGATTTCGCAGTTCAAAGCAGAATGGGAAGAAGGTCGATTGCCAGACTCGTGCGATGCTGTAATGCAGCTATTGGAACACACGATCTCGATTCACGAAACGGCCCGCCTCGGAAACAATCGAAGAAGCGCGGAAGAGGTCGTCCGGCAAAAAGTCACAAAATCGGTCAGGAAGCTGGAGGAGTATTACCGCAAAGAGATCCGCCGTCTTTTTCGGCATCAGCGAACGGATTGGCAACTGCCGGAGGGCGACCTCCTGACCGAGGATATTTTCAGCGAAAAAGTATGGCTGTTTTTTGGCCTCACCGAAAAGCAGCTGATTTGGGCAGGGGCTGCGGCAGGCACCGTCATTGGACTCGGTTTTGACTTAATGACAGGTGGCCTTTCCGGCTTTCTGGCGACCTTCATTGGAGCCGCGGCCGGTGCTGTCGGCGCCTGGATGGCTGCCGGTAAGTCGATCGAGTTCAGAGTGCCGGGAGCGTTTTTTACCAAGTTCACTTCCACCTCTCACGTCGAAGCGCAGATCCTCCCACAGTCAAACCTGATCTGGATTCTGTTGGATCGGGCATTGTTATACGCCGAAGCCGCCGCGAACTGGTCGCACGGACGCCGCGAGGAATCCCAACCGCTGGAGCAAGGCAAGGCCGGTATCACGAGCCGATGGACTAATGATGAGAGAAAGGTGCTCATTCAATGGACCGGAGCCTTGCGATCAGGCAAGTTCAGCCGCCAGAAGATGGAAAATTACGAGTTCGCGGCCCGCGAATTCCTTCTCGAAGAAATCCGAAAGCTGGCGACGGGATAGCGGACAAGCAACTCGAACCACTGGAGACACCGACTTCATCACCTTCAGATCACTATGTCGTATTTGTGGGTTGAAACCGGAACTGCGCTCGGCGGGAGTCGAACCCGCAACCTTTGGCTTCGGAGGCCAACGCTCTATCCATTGAGCTACGAACGCGAATGCTTTAAATTAAAACCGGAGGCCGCTGATTGTCATGCAAATTCGTGCCACGCGTCCAATTTCTCCGGGAGAAGAGTCTTGATTCGTTGGTCGTGCGTAATGAAAGTTTATTGGAGGCAATCTTTGCCGCGATGCTCCTTTATTAATACTCTCACCTGTGAAACCCGAATCTTCCACATCCGCTAAAAACACACTCGAGGCTGCTCCGCAGTCGCACAAGTTCATGGCATATCCTGCCAGCACGTTGAGCCCTGTGATTCAGCCCACCGATCTGACCACTTTTAAAAGCCGGGGAATTGGAATGGTGGGGCGGGATCTGCAACAAAAGATCCAGGAGATGCACAGCGAATACCGCAAACTGGTGGATGAGTTTAATTGGAACAAACTGGTCTATGAAAGCCGCTTCAGTTTTGAGCCCGTCATCGGTCACACGTACCATCTTTACATGGACGCTGCGGGATTCTTTTTATCCATGATCGAGCCTGCGCGCTGGAAGAAACGTTTCATCGCATCGCTCCAACTGGGATTCAATGGCCGCTGGATCTTGAAGGAATGCGATCCCTCATTTCATCTCGAGGATTACCTCATGGGCGGCTCTTCTGATGAAGCGGAAGAGGTTGCTTAACGCTGCCAGAAGCGACTCCAACGGCGGATTTGTGCGCGCATGATGTCGTCGCGGGTAGTGGTTTCCGCAGGAGGTTGTTCCATGAGGAATGGCGTGAAAAAGGCGGTTGCCATCAATGTGATCGCACTCGCCAGGAATAACCACACGTAGCCGGATTGTGCATTTTGATCCGTGGCAAACGCGTCCACCACAGCTCCCCAGATTACGGGAGAGATCGCGAGCACCAGGCCGGAGACGACCGTGAACATTGCAAAGAAATGCGTGCGTCCCATCTTTGGCATTGTGGACATCGAGAGCCGCGTGTTGGCCAGATTGTAGGCGGCCCCACCCACTCCCCCGAAGAAATTGAGCGTGACCAGGAGCGGCACAGTTGCCGGAAGGCGGCCCGATGCCATCATCCACCACCCGCTGATGACCAGCGCCAGCACACACAGCGAGGCCGCGAGCATTTTCCGTGACCCGATGGCATCCGTGAGTTTGCCACCCACACTTAACACCCCCATCGCGCCAAAAAAGCTGATCGAGGTGAGATGAAGAATAGTGCGGTCATCGAATGCCGTGCCCATTTTAAGCCATGCCACTGAAAAAATCCCGAACCCGCCAATCGTCAACAAAACGCTGACATTGAATGCAATCAGTCGAAAAAAGGGCGCGTATTGAAAAATGGCTTTCCACGGGACGGATTGCCCGGAACTTTTCAACGCTTCAGGCGCGGAAGCGTCGGGAATTCTCCGAAGGAAAAACAAACTCGCCAGCGCACCCAGCCCGGAGAAGGTAAAGGCCAGCGAAAATTCCACACCTCCCGGGTCGCTCCCGAGAATCCACCCCGTGATCAGCAACGCTCCAAGGCTGCCGAGATACATAAAAATCTGGTCCCTTGCCAGAAACCGGGACCGCAAGTCGTCGGGAATGAGTTCCGTGATCCATGGAAACCACGCTGCCGACGAAATTCCGCGGAAGGTGGTGAAGCAAAAGAGAAACAATGCCAGCATGATCAAACGAGCGGCGGGCGAAATGAAATGCATGAGCGGCACAAGCGCGATGGCAAAGATGAAAACGGTGCGGAGCGTCCAGCCCGCGAGCACAAAGTTGCGGTACCCAAACCGCCCGATGTGATGCGCGGCCACAAGCTGGCAGATATTCATGAGCGGAGTCATTGCAGCAAGCAGCCCGAGGACCAACGCAGGGCTGTTGAGTGACTTTGCGAAGAGGACAAGAGGTGCGCCGAGCGTCACCTGAAACGAGATGGCGTTGAACAAATTGAACCCGTTGGCATTCAGCGAGCCGGGTGGGTAAGGTGGGCGCTTCGAGGACATGGCTGTCTCCATCTCGCTAACTGTATTACAGTCCAGCGTCGATACGATTATACCCCGCCGGGGAAATTTTGCTTGGTGCCTCCGCCGGTTTGTCGACACATTGGGACGTATGGATGATGAGGAGCTGATTATCGATTTGCAGTCGGATGAATTTTTTATGGGTGAAGCTTTGCGCCAGGCAATGAAGGCCTACCAGCTGGAGGAAGTGCCGGTGGGAGCAGTGGTCGTGCGGGGTGGGGTGATCATTGCGCGTGCTCACAATCAGGTGGAAACATTGAAGGACGCCACGGCACATGCAGAGATGCTCGCGATCACTCAGGCCGAAGCAGTGGTGGATGATTGGCGGCTCCTGGATTGCGATCTCTACGTAACGAAAGAACCATGCCCGATGTGCAGTGGCGCAATCGTGCATGCGCGGCTGCGGCGTGTCATCTTCGGCTGCCCCGACCCACGGGGAGGCGGATGTGGCGGCTTGTTGAATCTCGTGCAGCATCCCTCTCTGAACCACCAATGCGACGTGACACACAGTGTGCGACTGGATGAATGCAAAGGACTGCTGCAGGATTTCTTTCGCTCGAAGAGATAGCGCGGAATTAAGGACCTCCGGGCCACCGCAGCAACGTCCGGGAACCATGGCGAACCTGTTTATTCCGGCTTCTGTGATCATGGGTTGCATCTCGATAATGCTTGAATATGATGCGGGCATGATTCGTTTACGCCCCCTGTTGCTGATCGCCGCATTGTCTCTTTTCATCCCCCACGCCCACGGTCAATTACCTGTCGAGCCCGACCAGCTTTTGCGTGAACTTGAAACTTTGCGGGATGAGCGGGAGCAACGGATGACTGGAGTGCGGGATAACGCTATACGGGCGCTGAGCGATGCGGCGGCAAATGGAGCTTCAGCGGTGGACTTTTATCAGCAAACGATTCGTGAATTGGATTTCGCGGGCCAGGACAGGGAATCTACGAAGTATCGCGAATGGCAGGAAAAAAATACGGACAGACTGCGGGATAAAACCTTCCAACGTGCTGTCCAGCTGCACCTGAACTACCTCCTTCTCACCATCAGCAGGGCCAACGGCGCTGAATTGGATGTGCTTCTCACTCCCTTGGTTGCTCACGCGACCGAGCTTCAAGAGGATTCCCACAAGGCGCTGCGGAATCACAAAGACATGCTGGCAGAGGAGCTGGCCAAGAGCGTGTTTGTTCGTAGATACGGCCTTCAAGCCTGGTTCAACGGACTTCAGGACTGGGAAATGAATCCGGGAAATGCCAACGGGATCTTTGAAAAAAATATCCTTCCTGCAATGCGTAAAGCGGGCGATGCGCGAGTGCTGAATTATTGGGACCAACGCATTCAGAGAGAAAGCGCAAATTCTCTCCTCGGTGGCGCCTTTGCGCAGCAGCGGTTCAAGGACGAAACTCTGCCTACGTTGCAAATGCGCAGGGCCGAGGAGTTATTTCATATCGACAGAGCTTCCGAAGGTGTAAGCGCTATGTTTGAAATCATACGCGACAATCCCCAGCACTCCTCATTCAATGCCTGGGCAGATCAGTTGAAGCAGCGGGTCGAAGCCATGCGGGCAGCTCCAGCTCCAGATCCCGTTGCCACAGAGGTCCAGATCATCACGCCACCTGCGGTCCTACCAGAGTGACCAGATCCTGTAAGTTGGAGCGGGAGTCCCCGTCCCACCTGTGATGACAGCAACCTTTTGAGCAACCGTGCTACTCAAGCGTCCCGGAAGTTGGCTGAAGCGATTCGTCAGGCGCGGCGGCCGGCGATGATGGCGCTTCCGAACTGGAGGCCGGGCGCACAATCACAGCATGTTGATCCACGGTGAAACTCACGTCAGCCAGCCCGCCAATGTAACGAAGCATTTCCATGAAGGGGATTTGCTTGAGACTGAGGGTAATATTCTGCTTTTCCATTACCTCGGCGGGGACAGCGGGCACAAAGTTCACATCCAGATCGATCTGTTGCTTAGCCATTTGTTTCAAAAATTCCAGTGCGCTGCCAAGCGATGCATCCCGGAAGTTGACCTCTGGCACGGTGAGTTGATCGAGCTGCCTGCGTAACGACCCCGTGTCAACATCCGCCTTGGCGGTCTCGATCTGACGAATAAAAAAGCGTGCGCGCGGGTGTTGAGGTTCCACCCTGAGCACCTCTTCGAATTTCGCTTTCGCGGCTGCGTTGTCGCCCGTCTTCATCAGGCGCAAGCCATCCGCGAGGAGCTCTGAAGTGGATTGTCCAAATGCAACGGACGTGATCATGACAAAACAAACCGGGAGGAGGAAAATTTTCATATTTCCATTATGCCACCTTTGCGAAGAAAATGCAATTCTACTCGTCGATGCCGCGCAATATTTCGAAGTAACGCTGGATCATGCGTTTTGACCCGAGCGGGATGGTCTCGGGGATCTGAGCTGCCTGTTCATCGGACGGAACTGCTTCCATGTTTGTCAAAATATCGCGTCGTGCGCGATCACCTGCGGCTGAGGATGCAAGCGTCTCGCGGGCGATCTCGCCATCTCCGATTTCGCCCGTCACACGCTCTGCTGGTCCTTCGTCAGCAAACAATTCTGCGTTGGCATCTGCGCCGGGAGTGGCACCGGCGCTACCATCCTCTGCGGGCTGACCGGTGCCTTCGCCCCCCATGGAGAGCTGAACGGTGCCTTCACCATCCTGCGGCGCGTCGCCTGGTTGAGGCTGTCCAAACTGATCCGGCGCCTCACCATCACGGGCAGCTTGTTTCATGCGCTCAAGCATTTGTAATAACTGCTCGAGGGTCGGAGGAGGGGAGGGATTGCTGGCAGTGGTGCGCGGGCGATTGTCAGCGGACTGTTGAAGTTGCTGCGCAAGTTCGCGCAGGGCCTCACGAATGGCTGCCATCTGCTCACTCCGCTCAAGTGCTTGCTCCATTTGTTCGAGGACGGATTCCTGTTCTTCCTGCGACAGCTGTGAACCTTTGCTCGCGGCGGCATCGGCTAATTCTTGAAGTGCCTGTTTTTGCTCCGGCGTGAGCGCTTTGAGTAGCTCCTCAAGCGCTTTGGATATTTCGGTTTGCTGAAGTTTTTCTGAAATGGCCTGCTGAAAAAGTTCCTGCCTCCGCTGATCTCCCAGGGCTTCCGCAAGGGCGTTGAGCGAAGCCTCGGATAAACCGGATTCTTGAGCATCGCGGAGCTGGTCTTCTAGCCGTCCGAGTTGTTTCAGGATTTCGCGTTGTCGCTCATCGGCATCTGCTGAGCGGATCTGATCCGCAGCTTCATCCAGAGCAGCTTGGATTTCTGGCGAGTCACTAAGCTTTGCGACATCGTTGAGTGCATCGGCATGCTGGGCAAGTGCTGCGTCATCGCCCGGCGGCGGAATGGAGGTTGGCGGGCTGGCCGTGAGCACCAGCAGGAAAATGGAAATCCAGGGCGCCATCAGCCATGAGAATCCGCGCGGAGCTTGAAGCGGCGCGAGTTGCCGTGGCTGAAATTTTTCCAGCCAACCCATGCAATCCTTGAGTGCCAGGGATTGCACATGGCTGAGTCCCGGTTGTTTGGCAAGGCCGTGTGCGGTGGCTACGCGATCATGGTTGCCCGTCATTGCATCAATCCACGCTGCCGTAACCAACGGGCCCGGCCTGCGCGTTGCCCATTGCAACAGTGCCCAAAGGAAAGTGCAGAAGAGTGAAAAACCAATGAGAGGGAGCCAGGAGATCGCATTGCCCGAGAGGCGTTGGACTACGGCGGCCACCAGCGAAAAGGCGCTCATCAGAACGGCTGCCCGCCATGCTCCCACGATTGCGGCCCGCGCACCCAGCCGCATACTGGTGCGCTCCAGCACAGCCTCAATGCGTGGTAGTTCCTCGCTCATGGCTTGTAGTCTAGGCATGGAAGCGCGACGCGACAACCGCCATTCTTATCACAGATTCATCACGTCGAGACGCGAGGTGATGAGCCCGATCAGCACAAAAAGTCCGACGCCAAGCCCGAGTACAAAACGTTTTCGGAAAACCACTGCATAAAGAAAGAGCAATTTCATATCCATCATCGGCCCGAAGACCAAAAAGGCCAGCTTGGCGCTGCTGGAGAATGCCACAAGCGTGGCTGCGATAAACGCATCAGACGTGCTACACAACGATAGAATGCCCGCCAGGGTCATCATCGTCGCCGATGCCAACACCGGCTCCCGCGCCAATGGCAGGATGAGCGATTGATCGACCGCCGTATTGAAGATGGCCGTGATGCCCGCACCGATCACAAGGAACATCGTGACATCCAGAAAATCTTTGCACGCCACAGACACCGCAATTCCCACCTTCTGACGGAAAGGCGTATGAGATGGGGAATAAGGCTCTGGCGCTGCGTGGGAATGTGCATCCTGATCGTGATGATGCTCATCATGGTGCTTGCGAGCCTGTGCCTCGTCGCTGTCCGCTTTCGCCCGGGCCTCAGCCTGCCGTGTCACAGCGCTGAGAACGGATTTTTTAAGAATGCGTCCAACCGGCACCCGGTCGAGAATGAACCCGATCAGGACAGCCACGCCAAATCCAATCATGAGCCGCATCGAAGTCATATAAACCGGATCTTGTCCGCGGAATGCGGCAAACGTGCTGATCGCCACCACGGGATTCACGATCGGTGCAGCCAGCATGTAAGTAATACCGCAAGAAACAGGCAGGCCCTTTTGGATCAGCCGTCGGATCACCGGCACGATGCCGCATTCGCACATTGGGAAAATGATTCCCAACAAACCACTTAGAAAGATGGCCGCTGCCGGATTACGGGGCAGCAGGCGTGTCATCACTTTCGCAGGAAGGAACGCATCAATCACGCCGGAGAGCAAAGTCCCCATCAGAATGAAGGGGATGCCCTCAAGCAGAATGCTCAGGAATGAAAACGCGAAGTCCTGAAAATAAAACGAAAACTCTCCCATGCCTATTGCGCTGAATCTGGACTGAATTGGGTCAATTTCATGTGCAGGACTTTCATTGCAATCCTCCCCATTGCAAGGCGGGGATCGAGATTATCTTCTGCGTTTTTTAATGCCGAAAGAAGTGCCTTTTCCACTGCGCACTCCGCTGCCGATGCGGGCGATCCGGTCCTCTTCCTGAAACAACGCCGTGTAAATATAATTAAACCCTTCGATCTTTATGCGCGGAATCTTCGCTCCGATGAATCGCTCGATCGCCTGGATGTGTGTGACTTCCTCCGCGGTGTACAAAGTGTATGCCTCGCCCACGGCCTGGGCCCGTCCGGTGCGCCCGATGCGGTGCACATAATCTTCGGGATGTTGGGGAACGTCGAAGTTCACGACATGCGTGACGCCTGCGATGTCCAAGCCGCGCGATGCGATATCAGTCGCCACCATTACTTCGTAGCGGCCGGCTTTAAACCCGTCCAATGCCTCGATGCGTTCGTTTTGTGTCCGATTCGAGTGAAGAACAACGACTGCGTGTTTGAGTTTGTTGAGCTCCTTTGCAATGTGATCGGCGCCATGTTTGGTGCGTGAAAAAACGAGCACACTGTCGTAGTTCGAGCGCTCGAGTAGCACCTGCAGAAGATCAAATTTCTGATCCCGCGAGACAGGGTAGAGCGCATGAGTAACACTCTCGGCGGGGGATTGACGCATGCCGATCTCGATGACGGCCGGATCCTTCAGCACCCACGCCGTCATCGTTTCAATCTGCGGTGGCATGGTGGCCGAGAAGAGCATCGTTTGACGGCCCTTCCGGGTGCAATGCTCGACGATGCGCCGCACGTCGGGCAGGAATCCCATGTCGAGCATGCGGTCCATTTCATCGAGAACGAGATATTCGATGGTGCTCAGATCAATAGCACCCTGACTGATGTGATCCAAAAGCCGGCCCGGAGTGGCAGCGAGTACGTCGATACCGGCTTCCAAATCCTCGCGTTGTTTGCCATAGCCAACACCTCCATAAACCACTCCCACCTTGAGGTCCGTGAATCGCGCATAATCGCGACACGCGGTGTCGACCTGGGCTGCGAGCTCGCGCGTCGGCTCAAGGATGAGGCAGCGCAGACCGCCGTGAGCGCCAAGTTTGCTGAGGATCGGAAGAGCGAAGGCTGCGGTTTTGCCAGTGCCTGTCTGTGCGCTGCCGATGAGATCTGTACCATCGAGGATGGCTGGGATGGAACGCAGCTGAATCGCGGTGGGCTCGGAGTAGCCCATGGCTGTCACACCCTCGAGTACCGCATCGGAAAGTCCTAATTCTTTAAATAACATGAGCCGCAAACCCTAGCGGCGCTCTCAAACTGCTGCAAACTAAATTGCGGCGACATAAATGCGGCGGATGTGGACTGCGATCTGGAGATCGCAGCTACTCAGCGGTCAGGAAAAATGGAACTCTTTGTGGCTGCGATCCCGCGACTGCGGGATCGCAGTAGGCAGCGGGCGTGGACTGCGATCTGGAGATCGCAGCTACTCAGCGGACAGGAAAAATGGAACTCTTTGTAGCTGCAATCCGGCGACTGCGGGATCGCAGGGGGCTGCGGATGTGGACTGCGATCTGCGAAGAGGTTCCGAACGTCCCTCATGCGCGGACATTATCAGGGCTTTTCTTAAAATCGCCTCCGCCGTACTGACACCATCAGGCCAGCAATTCCTCGGGGACATTGGCACCGCGTTTGGATAGCTCGAGCATCACATGCCGGTGCAGCCACGAATCGAGAGCTGCCTCGTCATCGAAGTCACCCGGATACTCCAGCTCCCTGGCAAGCGATTCGCGGGCTTCCAAGCTGCTATCCACATCTAAAAGCCGGAGAAAATCGACCATCGAGTGCCTCCAATCCAGATCTTGCGAACGCGATCTTTCTAAAGCAGTGAGCTGCGCCTTGAGATCCGGTGCCTGTTGCTCAGGAGCGCCATCGGCCTGTCGTGAGATATTTCTCATGGAAGGCAGAATTTCGTCGCTCGAATAGACCTCAAGCGGACTATTCTGCAGCGTGGGCTGGGGCGTTGGGATGAGGTTCGCGGATGTGGAAGTCTCGTGATCGCCTATGACTTTTTGGATTATTTGGGATAAAGCACTCATTGGTAAACACACCCTACCAGCGATCGGTAAATTCGCCAATTGCTTTTGGTTCCAGCTTAATTCGCGACATGCCCTACGGGATGTGAACGTGAGAAGTCCGAATCAACACGAAGGGCACGGAGATCACGAAGTTGGGAGACGGAAAAAAGCAAGGAATTCTGATGTCACCTGACAGATGCAAATCTAAGACTGATGATAGCTTTGACTAGACCTCATTGATCACCAATTTCAATTTGCCAGCACCAGAAACCAAAGTTTGGCTGGCTGTGTCGCTTTGCTCCGTTGTGTTTATCGATGTGCATCGGTAGTTAAATACTGAGTCTTGAATATTTCACCCTTGTGGTCTTCGTGTCCTTGTAGGTTGAACCGCTTTTTTCCCTTTCGCAAAGATCTACCATGCAAGCCGAATATTGTTATGCTCTCAGGCGACTATCTGCACCCATCGAAGTGCTGCCAAAACCGGGTGTGATTGAAACTGGTGCCAGGGAGCTAGCTGGGGACATTGCACGCGTGAGGCAGGTTGGGTCATCCGCTCCAACGACAACTGGGAATCACTCTGGAACCACAAGCAGGCCGCCTAAAGTCGGCACCACTTTCAGTCACACCCAAATACGGTGTGCCATGGCACTACGATTTCTTGTAAGAACGGCCCTTCCACGTCACTCCGCCGCGTCCCCATTGCCACCAGCTATTGAGGGCGATGGCTAGTGCCCAGCTGTGGGCGAAGGGATGCAGCACGGCGCTTACCCAGGCGGTTCGGAAGCGGAAGGTGAGGGCCATGCGCAGCACAAAAACGAGTGCGACTTGCGCTGCGATCCACGGAAGGAAATCTCCCGCAAATGGCAGTAGAATCCATGGTAACACGAAGGCGAGAAATTGAGTGAGCACTGAGAAGAAAAACATCGCGGAGGAGGTTTCGAATGCGGGGCGCAGATTTTTAGTAAATCCCTCCCAGACTTCCGCGGCGCTTTGGTACATGCGGCAGCGGAGCAGTCTGGATCCGTCGCAGTTGACGAGGCGCATCCCATGACCCGTGCGCTCAACGATCGCACGACCCAGTGCCACGTCTTCAACGAGGTGGTCTTTTACAGCTTCGTGTCCGCCGATGGCGTCATAGCTGCTGCGTTTGAAAAGAAGGAACTGCCCGTTGGCCGCACCGAGCAATCGGAGGGATTTGGGTGGGACTTGTGTTACGAGTGCGGGAAATTTTTGCAATAACCGCACAATCCACTGCGGGAGGAATCCAAAGATCAGAAGACCCACCAGCGGAATGACCAGTCGCTCCACAAACGTGACCGTCTCCTGCCTCGGCCACGCGGAGAGGAGATCTGCACCGGTGGATTCCGCATAAGCGACGGTGGCGCGGACGCAGTGAGGTTCATGAACGGTATCCGCATCGGTAAAGAGCAGGTAATCACCCGTGGCCTGGCTTGCGAGTTGGCGGCAGGCGTTGGCTTTGCCGGTCCAACCGTCGGGAAGCAAAGTTCCCTCCATGATGCGGCGTGGTGCAGCGGGGTTGGTGGAAAATCCCAGTCGCTCAGCGATTTCGCGGGTTGCGTCCTCGCTGCGGTCATCGAGCAGGATGATTTCATGGACCGGACAATCCTGAGCAAGAAGTGAAGCGAGGCAGGCTTCAATACTGCGTTCCTCGTTGCGTGCGGGGATAAGTACGCTCACTTTTACGGCGGGGAAACTGACGTTCGTCGGCGGGTGTTTGAATACGAAGGTATTCAGCACGCTGGTGATGATGATTCCGATGATGAACATCAGAATAATGCCGTGATAAATGGTAAAAACGAGATCCCAGAGCATGATCAATACTGCGAACAGTGCGCAGCTTTGGTTGCTGTGAATAGGATTTTCTTTTGCGGTGCTGGTTTCCGTCGCACCATGTGCTATCCTCCATGCATGAGTGAAAATATGGAAAGTGTGGTCATTGGCGGAGGATGTTTTTGGTGCGTGGAGGCAGTATTTGAGCGCATCGAGGGGGTGAAAGAGGCCATTTCGGGCTACATGGGCGGTGCGATGCCCGATCCAGGCTACGAGGCAGTGTGCACAGGGCTCACGGGACATGCTGAGGTGGTGAAGGTGACTTTTGACCGCGATGTGGTCTCACTCGAATCGATTCTGGAGTGGTTTTTTGCGACGCACGACCCCACGACGCTGAACCGGCAGGGTGGAGATACGGGGACCCAGTATCGATCTGTGATATTTTATGATGCTGCGCAGCAGAAGAGCATCGCAGAAGCAGTGATCGCGGGACTGCAGGGTAAATTTTCCGCGCCCATCGTGACGGAGTTGTCGCCAGTGGAAACATTTTATCCTGCTGAAGAATACCACCAGAGTTACTATGGGAATAACCCCACTGCGATGTACTGTCAGATGGTGATTGCGCCAAAACTCAAGAAAGTGCAAGGGCCAGGGACGAAGCCGTAACATCCGGCTTGATAGGCGGGGGGATTTTCGCGATAGTCCTCTCACATGTTTACAACAGTTCCCGAATACAGCGGGAAACTGATCGCCGTGGAAGGTTTGGATGGCTCAGGGAAATCGACCCAGATTTATCTCGTGAAACGGTGGTTGGAATCCCAGAACGCACGGGTGTATTTCACCGAATGGAATTCCTCGGTGCTGGTAAAAAAAGCAACCAGCAAGGGGAAAAAACGGCATTTGCTCACACCCACCACATTCAGCCTCATCCATGCAACTGACTTTGCCGACCGGTATGAGCGGCAGATTCTGCCGTTGTTGCGTGCTGGATTTATCGTGCTGGCAGACCGGTACGTGTTCACCGCGCTGGCAAGGGATTCCGTGCGGGGGGTGGATGCCTCCTGGGTCAAGCGACTCTATGAGTTTGCCAGCAAACCGGATTTGTTGTTTTACTTCAGTGCCCCTCTGGAGGTCTCGCTGGGTCGTATTCTGGATGGCCGCCCGGAGCTCAAGTATCATGAGGCGGGACTCGATATGGGGTGGTCGTCAGATCCGTATGAGAGCTTTCGTATTTTTCAGGGGAAGATTCGCAATGAGTATGAAAAAATGAAGAGCGAGTATGGTTTCATCGAGGTCGATGCCACGCAGGGGATTCATGCGCAGCAGCAAACTGTGCGTGAGACTATTTCTTCGCAGTTGGATCTCGCAAAGTTTCGCAATGCCAGGAGGTCCCCATGAGAAATGCACGGTTTTTCGGCGGAGTGGAACTGCCTGAAATCAAGGAGCGTGATTTCAACGGCAAGCTTTTTGTATTGGAGGGGCCTGACGGTTCGGGACGCTCGACACAGATCCAGCTGCTTCAGTCGTGGCTGGAAGCAAGAGGGTTTGCTGTTAAGACAATGGGTATCAAACGGTCAAACCTTGCCAGCTCGGAGTTGGACCGGGCAAAGCAGGGCAATATTCTTACCCGCACGACACTGAGTCTGTTTTACGCGACTGACTTTTTTGACCAGCTCATCAATGAGATTGTACCTGCCTTAAGAGCCGGGTTCACTGTCATCGCTGATCGATACATTTATACTTTGATGGCAAGGGATCTGGTGCGCGGGGGGGACCCGCAGTGGGTGCGCAATATGTACAGCCCCGCGCTGGTGCCGGACGCCGTATTTTATTTCCGGATCAGCGGGCGCAAACTGGTCGAGCGCAATTTCGAGAAAAACGGGTGCCTGGACTACTGGGAATCCGGGATGGATCTTGCATTGTCCCGCGATATGTTTGATAGCTTCATCAAGTATCAACGCATGTTGCAAAGCGAGTTTACACAAATGAGCGACCAATATAAATTCCAAATTGTTAATGCCAACCGCCAAGTGGAGGCTATCCAAATGGATCTTCGCAAGGCGATCGACGAACTGTTGAATCACTAACCCACCACAACTCAGATGGCTTCTAAAAACAAACTGGAGATTTCGCCCGGTAAGTCGCTTGTCGATGAGCTGGAGTTTCTTCGCACCACGTTCAACGAAACTGCTGCACGATATAGCGAGCGCATCGAAGGCGAGATTGCGGAGATCCAGGAAGCCGTGCTTCAGGCGGCTTCGCAGAAGAAGATTTCCTCGGAGCGCATCCGGGATTTTCGCGACATGCTTACGATGATTCGAGGGATGATTGTGAAACCGGAGAAGGGGCGGAGGAAGGATTTGAAAAAGATTGATCTTGCCGTCGGTGAGTTAAGGCTCTTCATCGATAAATGGTAGTTTGACCGAGCCAGCACTCCCAGCGCACCACATGGCAACGACTTCAGTGGGAGGAACCAAAAAACTCCGGCTTTTTATTTCACTGAATCCGCCGCTGCCGGTTGTGCAGGAGCTTACGCATTTGCAGTCGAGGCTGCGTGGTTTTTTGAAGCTCCGGGGTCTGGAGCAATTGCATCCGGCATGGGTGAAGCCCACGCAGTTTCATTTGACGCTGAGTTTTCTTGGCGATGTGCCTGAATTCCTTTTGCCGTGGCTTGTGGAGAACCTGTATGATTTGTCTGCGCAGAGGTGCTCTTTCCAGCTGCGAACAGCGGGGTTCGGATGCTTTCCGGTATTTCGGAATCCGCGTGTGATCTGGCTGGGGATTGCCCCGGATGCGGGTTTGCAGGAGCTGCAGAAAGCACTGGTGGACCGGATTCGTGAAAAATTGCCGCAGGAAAAAGAGGGCTCATTTTTCCCGCACTTGACGCTCGCGCGTGTGCAAAACCGGGCAGCTGACAGGGAAGATAATTTCAGTTTATCGGATCTGCTTAAACATGATTTCCCGATCGGCCAATCTATATCATGGAGGGTTGAAAGAGTGTGGTTGATGGAGAGCCGTGTAGCAGCCGGGGGATCCGTGTATTCACAGGTCCATGGGACGGAGTTGGCGGCCGTGGAAACATGAGTGTCACGGCATCAAGCTTTTGGACTTGGACGGGTGGGAACTTTTTCGCAATGTGCTGACGAGTAATGGCAATTTCATTTTCCTCCATCCCATCCCGTGCCGGAATCATTTGGCAGCGTGCGACGCCAGTTCAGCGCTGGAGAATTGTTTTGGGAACGCTTGCATTGGTTTTATTGATCGTGCTCATCGCGGCGGACAGCCCGTGGCGGACACTCGGGCGCATTCAGAACAACTGGCGGATCGAGCACTATGCTGCATTTTATACGTGGTGGGCGACCCTTGCGAATATCGGAATTCTGGGCGTTCTTGCATGGATTTGTCCGTGGTGGGCGGGCAAACGGATTCAGCCGAATGATCGTCCCGCTGGACCACCGGCTCCGCGATATTTTTTGCCCCTCGTTTTGTTGGCAGTGGTGGTCGCGGGATTTTTTGCGTCGCAGCGTCTGGATCATAGCCTCTGGGATGATGAGGAATATAATATGCGCCGCGCGATTCTTTGCTCCTTTGATCTGGATGAGGAAACCGGCGTGGTGGAATTAAAACGTCTCTCATGGGAGGCAACTTTTTTTGAATATCGGAAGCCGAATAATCATGTGCTTCACAGCGTCCTTGCGCGGGCCAGCCTTACTGTATGGAGCTGGTTCAATGCGGATGCGGAGCTGCCTTTCTCCGAAACAGCCCTGCGCATGCCGGCATTTTTGCTGGGTCTGTCGTGTGTGGGAGCTGTCGCTTGGATGCTGTTCGAGTTTGGATTTGCCCGGGCGGGAGTGGTGGCGGCATTCCTGTTGGCGATACATCCCTGGTTCCTCCGTTATGCATCTGAGGCGCGTGGTTACAGCCTCATTATGCTTACGATGCTGCTTCTGGTGATCTTCGGAAGGCGCGCGATCCTCGTGGGGGCATGGAAGTGGTGGGCTGCCTTTGCCGCGACTGAGTTTGCGATGCTTTATACATATCCGGCAATGCTGCCGATCGTGTTTTTACTGAACATCATTGTGCTCATGCTCTTGTGGATGTCGAAAGAGACCGTCGGCCCGGCTTGGACGCAAGCTGGAAGGTGGTTTCTCTGTTCTGCAACGGCGGGCATGCTTGCGCTGCGGCAGATGTTGCCGCTGATGCCTCAGTTTATTGAGTATTTGGGCACAAACGAAGCGCGGGGAGTGCCGATCTCGCAGCTGTGGCTTCAGAATACCGCAAACTTTTTCATAGCTGGAATCGGTTGGCGGAAATCCGGCGACGATCACTATCCCATGATGTCGCTTTATCAAACGGAGCATCCGGTTTTTTACTCCATCGTGGCAGTCGTCCTGGCGGCTTTTCTTATTCTTGGTGCTGTTCGTTTCGGATGGGGTAACCGCATTCGTGGCGGGATCGCAGTCTTGTTGCTTGCGTCGCCGCTTGCTTTGCTGTTGCAGGCAAAACTGCAAGGCACTGGTCTTTATGAATGGTATCTGGTCTTCGCTCTGCCTGGATGGGTTGCATTGGTCGCAGTGGGTGCCGCATGGATCTGCTCTGCTGGTCCGATGCGGAAATTCTGGATGAAGCCTGTAGCGATTTTATTTGCTGCTTATGCAGCATTTACTCAGATGCCTCGCACGTGGCTCGTGGAAAATCCGCTTCAGCAAATCCGTGGAAGTGTTGCTTCGGTGCGCCCGACTCTTAGGCCAAATGATCCGGCTCAAGCTGGCATACTGACCGTCAGCTTCAACGTGCCACCTTACGTGTATGATGCTCACATGATGCGTGCGCGGGAGTTGGAGGATTTCACTGGCTATCTTGAGCGGGCCGATGTCACCGGGCTACCGCTCTTTGTGAATATAGGCCATCCTGCCACGGCCCTTGGTAAGAACAAACCGATGTGGGATCTCATGATCGATCCGGATCTGTTTGAAGAGGCTGAGACGTTTTATGGATTGGATCCGTCGCTGGATCGCATGGTTGCGCGTTACATCCACGGCAGTTGGACCCGACGCAAAGCGGAGTATTGAGAACCAGGGTGCCTAGGCATTTTGTGTCATTGCGTGGATGTAAATATTGGTTGCCATTTTGAAAGCTGCATCGGCTTTTTCGGCGCCGAACCACTTGACCCCGTTGGCCCATCCGCAATGTAAGTCGGATGGACTCAGGAGTGCCAGCATGCGGCCGCGAAGAGTCAGTGACCAGGGTCCGTGCGGCGCACCCTGCATGTGTGGCCAATCGTTTAGGCGGTGAAACGCATGAAATAACGGATGGTCCAGCGGCACGGTCTCGAGTTTCGCTTCTGGTAAAACGCGTCGCAGCTCATCGAACATAGTCGTAAAAAAGTGATCGTTAAGCTTGTTGTGACCTTTGGTGCCATACCCGATCACGCAATCCTCGGCGAAGAGGAATCCACCACGAAGCATGTATTCGCGAAGGTTGGCTCTCGCTGTATCGTCCAGTTCGGGCGCGGATTCCGAGTGCATGAAGAGGAAAGGGTATTGGGTCATCTGCTCGAGATTTTGTATTTTTGGAGCGTTGAATTTTTTGAGTATTTTGAGATTCGAGTGGAGGTTGATGTGGTCGATGAGGTTGAGGTCGCCGTGAGGATGCACTGTCCAATTGCGGTCGTCCGCTCCTTCGCTGAGAAAACGCAGTCGTGCCCATTGAAGCCCGGGCGTGACTGCAGTGGCTGCCAGCGCTGATGGAGCCAGCGCTGATGCACCGGTGAGAGCCATGAGCTGGATGAATTTTTTTCTGGTTATAGGAGTTTCCATTTTCTGCGAAGCAAAAGTTCAGCGGAGAAGGTGCCAAGGATGGCCATAAGCCATGGCCACGAATTCCAGAGCAGGGTGCGGGTTTCCGAGATGACCTCCGGCTCGCGGGTTTCCTCCCGCCATGAACGGGGTGGGGCAGTGCCGATGAGTTCGCCACCCGTGGAGGAAGCGAGGGTTTTGAGCAGGTCCGTGGCGGTGGGCAGGTCGGCGAGGTCGGGCGATGTTTGTTCCTCGAGGATGGAGATAAACGCGGTGGCCGGGGCATGCCCTTCCGCAGTAAGCTGCAATTCCCAAAGACCCGTGTGGGCAGCTTTCCAATCAGCTGTCCAGCGGTTCGGCTCGCCGGCAGGGGTAAGTGCCACCTCGGTTTCGCCTGCGGCGGATTTTGCCGTGAGGCGCGGGGATGCATTTTCGGGGGCGGCTATTTGCAGGCTCACGGACTGGGACTTTGTGGCTTCGACTGGTGAGCGTGTGAAGCGCAGCGTCGACTCCGTGGATTTGCCCAGCCAATGGAAGAGTTGTTGCCAGAAGATCTCGGCGTCGCGCGAATCACTGGGCAGCGACATTCTCCAGCGCCATAATGGGTCGGTGGTGAGCACTCCGCTGCGCCCATCTCCGTAGGGTTGGACCGCTAGCAGGACGTGCGGTTGGCCAGTGGACTCGTCGCGTGCGGTTGGGTGAATCGCGAGAACATCAGCCGCAGGTTTCACCGATTTGACCAATGCGTAGCTGGAAAATGCGGGCGTGATGATCTTGTCGGGAGCATCCGTAACGGTGAAAAGATTCAGGCGCGGCTTTTCATCAGGAAACGCAAACTCGACGAGGCTTTCCAAGCGGGGGGTATTTTCATCGCCGAGTGCAAAGAGCTGTTCCGCGTGGCTGCTGGAGCCTCCCTCTTGCATCATCATGTGCTGGAACCGCTCAGCCTGCATGTCCCGGTATTGGCGGGACTGTGGAGGGGCAAAAACGACTGGTAGCATTTCTTCAATGGCTTGGCCGGAGAAAGCTTGAGCCGCTTCGTTTTCCGGCAGCAGAAAAAGCACACCTCCGCCGGATTTCACATAGTCGGAAAGCGCCTGCTGCTGCGCTTTGGAGAGCTGATTGGCAAAGACATTTTCCAGGATTACCAGATTGAACGGGGCAAGCGCGGAGGCGGTGGCCGGCAGGTCGTCCATACTGTTGGATTCTGCACCCGAGCTGATCTTGACACCTGCGGCGGGATTGAAAACAGCCGTGAGGCGGAAGCCTGGGTCGCGTTTGACCACGTTGCTCACGTAGCGGAATCCCCAATTCAATGCGCCTTGATAGTAGAGAATATTGAATTCGGTTTCTTCGACGACCTTTACATGATGGCGGGCGATGCGTGGGGTTTCCTTATTCCACGCCAGCCGCAGTTCCAACATCATGTCACCGGGTGTGTGTGCGGTGACGCGCGTGGACCATGGAACGACATTATGCCCTTGTTGGAGATTCAACGTTTCACGCGCGAGTAGCTTGTCACCTTGCCAAAGTTCCATGGGGACTTCTTGCGCTTGTGTGCTAAAGGCTTCGATGACTGCGTGATGATTGAAATCACTATTTTTGCGAATCTGATCGGGAGCTCTGGATTCACGAATGGTGAGAAAATTTTCAGGTCGGCTGCGGTTGTTGCCGGAAATAAAATACAGCGGTGTGCGGGACTCTCCGAAGCGGGGGATCGACTGATTCGCGGAGATTTGTGATGTATCGATTCCGTCAGTGATGCAGAGAATCGCTCCGTATCCGCCTGCGGGTGCGGAGTTGAGGATTTCGTCGAGAGCATTGAATAAATGCGTTTTATCGTCACCGCTCCCCGCGCTTGTCGCGGATTCCCAATCCTTCATCGGACTGATTTTCTCTGCGAAGCCGTGGAAATGGAGTTTACTGAATGCGGCCTCCGCATCCTGCCGGATTGTGTGCCATGTGCGCTTTGCCTCGTCCATCCTGCTGCGTCCGCGATTGTCTGTGCGGGTCATGCTGTGTGAATGGTCGACGAGCACTGCCAATGGTCCGGGGCCCGAAGGCTCGGTGAGTTTGCGCTCTGTGCGTATTGGATTTGCGAGGCAGAGTAGAAGCAGGAGGCAGAAAATAGTGCGGAGCACAAAGAGTGAATGGCGCTGTAGCGCGGGAAGTGCGTGCAGCGTGTGCCGGTAGCTCATCCACGCAATGCCCGCCGCACCAAGGAGCAAGGCCGCGATGAATATGAAGCCGGTCATTGGAGAGGAACCCTCGAGGAATCCGCCAAATGCCCATTCCTGTTGCGTGATTGTATCCATCAGTTGGTCATCGCGTGGATGTAAATATTGACCATCATCTTCATGCATTCCGTCTCATGCCCCGGATCATCCTGCAATTGAGCCCAGCCGCATTGGATCCCGCTGAGGCTGAGCAGCCCGACCATGCGCTCTTCGTAATGCACTGCGTGCAATCCGTATTTTGCCCATTCAGGATCTGGAATGCTTCTCATAAAAGAATGTGGAAGACCTTTCTCCATGGTGAAGTAAGCACTGTAAACCGGGTGGTTATGCGGAATGGCAGAGATCCGGACCCCCGGCAAAACCTTTCGAAGCGTTTCCACCTGCATGTTGAAAAAAGCGTCGGGGTCGGGATTGACCTCACTCGTGTTGATGCAGGAATCGATGAAGAGGAAGCCACCCCGCTGCATGTATTCGCCGAGGTTTGCCCGTTGTTGGTGATCCGTGAGCCGGTGGATGCCTTCGGAAAACAAGAACGGATATTGGCAGAGCTGGTCGAGCGCATCGATGTCTGCCACGCGCCAGGTCTGCTCGATATCGAGGTTGGTATTGGTTCTGATGAAATCCACGAGGAGATGGTCTTTCTCTGCGTGGCGTTGCCAATGGGGGCTGGGAGTTTTCATCCGCGCCCAACTCACAAAGCCGCCGCGCGGCGTGGTATCGGCGCAGATCGATGCGCTTCCGCCAAGCAGTGCGGTGATTGCGAGAAGGGCGGCCATTACTGACTTCATGGGTTGGAGGCAGGCGCTACTGCGGGCGTTTCAAAGTCACGTGAGAGGCGCTCGAAGTATACGGCGACCGCGTCCCGATATGCAGGAGGGACTGCATCGTTGTCAAATTCTGCGAGCATTTCGTCCCTCACATTTTTTCGCATTAATAACGAGAGATGTTGAATGAGCGAGTCCAGCGGTTCGACCACCGCTCCGAGCGCGACGACGGTATTTGTGCGTGTCCTGTATTCGAGGATTTCGTTGAAAACCTGTTCCATTTCAGTCTTTGTCTCCGGCTTGGTGAGCAATGGGGCGACGCGTTGGAGGGCGGTGCGGATTTGCGCGAGCGATTCTTTGGCGAGGGCATCCGTGCCGGAATCGGCGGACGGGTTTTTGGCCAGTCGCTCAAGATTAGCTTTCCCGCGTTGCAGTGCGTCGATGGCTCCGGCAAGTGATTCTTCGCCACCTTCCATCTGAGCTGCGGATGCGGCGGCCATGCCTGCGAGTTTTTCGAGGGTTTCCTGGTTGCCTGCGCCCTCGCCGTCGCTTTCACCCTGAGCTTGTTTAGCCAGAGCTTCGCCGATCTTGGACTCCGCAATTGCTTTCGCGAGTTTGGCAAGTTCGCGGGCGGCTTCTTCGGAGCCTGACTCCTGCTGTTCTTTAGCGGAGGCAAGCAAGTCGTCCTGCGTCGAGTCGACCTGATCAGCTGCCTTGCCTGCCGCGTCATCTCCTTCTTCATTCAGGAGATCGGCAGCATCATTCAATTCCTCCTGAGCATTTGCCAGCGCGGCGGCGGCGGACTGTTCTCCGGCTTTTGTCATTTCTGATGCGGCGGACTGCAAGCCGGCGAGGGTTTGTGTTGCGGGTTCGATGGCGGCAACGCTATCGCCTTCTGCCAGTTGCTCTGTGGATTTTTTAGCATTTTCCTGAGCCTTCTTGAGGACGTCCTTCACAGTCTCGGGGAAGTTGGATTCCTCAGTGAGTTTGGCGATGGCATCCGCGATTTCCTCTTGCTTTTCAGTCTGTTCTTTTGTGTCGGTTTGTTCGGACGAGGAACCAGCAGCTTCGCTGATTGAATTCAGGAGTTCCTCCTGTTTTTCGGCGAGCTGTTCGAGTTGGCCGGCGGGGGTGGATTCGCGCGTTGGCATTTCAAATTGCTGTTCATCTTTGAAGGGATCGGCGACTTTTTCACTCGGTTTTGCTTGTGCGGAACTTTCTACAATCACTTTGACAAAGATCTTCTCACACTCCGTGATGAAACCGAGGGCTCGTCCCTGTGGCGGGGTGGCTTTGGTGTTTTGTGTTTCGTAGATTTCCTTGGCCGCCAGCAACATCTGAGGCTCGGCCTGTTTGAGTAAGTCTATGACTTGTGTCGGGGCTTCATTGTTAATGAGAAATTCAAAAACCTCGTCCATTTTTTCGCCGAGTTGCTGTTGCTCGGTGCCGACCCGGTCATTCTCAGTGATCCAGAGTTCGGATGTTTTTGGGATCTCATTGGAGGCGAGCACGAAGTTTTGCTTCATCAGCTGGAGCTGAGCGATTTTTAACTTCAGGATTAATTGAAGACACGGATCGCCATCAGCGCCGCCCATGCCCGCCATTTTCAGCGTGTCCTCGCGCAGCGGACGGACCTGAATGAATTGCAACGGCGATTTTGTCAGAGCCACTTCATCGGGATGGATTCGCTGCGCCTGCATGTGATAGGTGATCATGTCGAATGGCTCGACTGCGAGTTCATCGAGATAGACAGAGGTGTCCATGGTGTGGACTCCCTTTTCGACCTTGTCGTGGGGGATGCTGAGACGGTGCTCGCCGTTGACTGCTACTTCGAGGCTCATGTTGACGAGACCGGTGGAGGATTCGGCTTCGGCGGTTAGCGGGACTTCTTCGATATTGGTGGCTTTGGTTTCCGATTGCGGAGTCTTCCAGCGCAGTGATGCAACAGGAAGCTCCGCCGGAGTTTCAGGCGTCTCGACAACCGGTGCGGCGGTGGCGGTTTGATAGAGGAAAATTCCGAATCCGCTGAGATGTGCGAGAATGAGGAGGACGAGAAGAGCTATTCCCGGGTAGGTGAAATTGAACCGCGGCTTGGAAATTTGTTCCAGCGATGCAGCGGTTTCGGCGCGCTGCGCGGCAGCCAATGGGGATTGGGACGTTTTGAGTTCCGCTACTGTTTCGAGCCGGTTTTTGGTGGAGTATTGTTGGTCGAGGGTCCTTGCAGTGGTGAAAAGATTTTTTCCTCGGCAAAGTATGGCTGCAATGCCGAGCGATATCACAACGCCAGCGAGCCACACCCAAGGGAGAGCATTGCTGGCATCCGGGACAAAAGCTCGCAGGCACAGAACTGCTGCCAGCGTGAGCGCCAGTCCTGCGGCACCCGTCCAAACAGGGCCTTTGAGGGTGTTGAGCTGGCTCTGTTTATTAAGAAAATTCAGTGGATCGGTTTTCATGGGGCGGTTCGGTTTGCAAGACTGACTTCGGCGAGCATGAGCAGGATGGTGACTGCAATGAGCCACCACCAGAGAGTGCCGCGTTGTTCCGTTTGCTCGTTGAGTATGTTCATGGAAGCGAGCCGCGTGGGCTTTGGCGCTGGCTCTGCGGATTGCAACGTGAGCCAGTCGGCGTTTGGCCATTGCGCCGGATCGGATTCCTGGGGAGGCGGGTTGACGGCATAGATGCGACGGGTGGTGCCGCTGAGAAATTCGAAGATGCCGGGAGTTTCGGGAACGATGACCCTTTCAACCTCGCGGGGTGGAATTTCGCCATTCGACAGAATGGCTTTCCATGTGCCCCTCTCGCCCGGAAGCTCGAGCGGTTCGCCCGCCAGCACTGTCTGTGGCGCTGCTCCGGCTCCGTGAAGCCATGTGAGTGCTTGATGGACAAATGGGACGAAGGCTCCTCCGGTGAGTGGAAGGGTGGAACTCTCACGGGTGGCAGGGAATCCGGTAAGAAGCATACGGCCACGTCCGGTGGAAAGCTCTGCGACAGCCGTGGATTGGTCTGCCCATCGGGCCAATGGCAGCAACGCGTCGCCTTCCAGCGCCCAGCCGGATCGGAACTCAATTCGCAGAAGCGGCAGAAGACTTTCGCCGGCAAACGCGGAAAGCAGTGGGTGATCGAGATCCCAGTCGCGGACGCTGAGCGCATCGGCCTTACGGACAGCGCGGACGGAGATGCCGTGTTCACTGAGCCACTCAGCTTGGATTTTGCTGCCATCGACCATTACCCAAACGCTGCCGCCGGCTTGGAGATGCGCGTTGATTTTTGCCCGGTGGTCCGGGTCATCGAGTTGTCCGGTTCCATTCACCACGGCCACTGACCAGTCATCTGTGGTGTTGGAGACAGTGCGGAATGATTGGGTCGAGGCCTGTTGGCTTGAGGCTATGGCATGCGAAAGGAAATCGGTTTGCCCCGGAGTAGGCAGGGTCAGCACGGCTGGGCCGCTTTGCGCATCGAAGACGCCGAAAGCAATGTCATCCGCTGGTAGATCGTCGGGATCCAATTCGGCGCGAATTTGCAAAGCCGTGCCAGGAGGTGCAGGGATGTCGATGCGCAGCGATGCGGTTTCGCTGCTCGTGAGTTCGATGTTGTGTTGAGCGAGGAGGGTGCCATTTGCGTGGATCGAGAGCGTCCTTGTGTCCTGTGCGGGTAGAAATTGTTGGATCTCGAGATTGAGGATGTATCCCTCGGACGATTCTGCGATGTGAGTGTTAAGGATCGCAGCCTGACGCGATGGGGCCGCCGGCGGCTGAGGGAAATGCAGAGTGACGCCGGGTGGTAGTGGTTGGTTGAAATCAACCTCGCGCCATCCTGTGTGTTGATGATCACTGATCCAGACGAGATGGCGCACGTTGGCGGGCAGACCGGCGAGGGTGGCTCCTGCGAGTTGCAAAGCGGGATTATAGCGCGCGGCGGTGAAGCCGGGTTTGAAATTTGCGAGCGCAGTTTTCACGGCTGAGATATCGTCGGTGACCGGGACAAGCCATGCCGGGGACGGAGCCATGAGCATCACGCCCGCCTGGTCGCCGGGGCGTAATTTGGCAGAAAAAGAATTGCTCCATGATTGGAGGGACTCCCACCGGCCCGAGGTTTGCATGCTCATGGAGTTATCGACCACAAACACTGTGACCATGCCGGTTGGGTCGGAATTCTTGGGAAAAAACGGGCGGGCAAATGCAGCTGCGATGAGTAATATTAAGAGGCAGCGCATCGCGAGGACGATCCATCGGCGGATGCGGTGTTTGCGGGATTCCCGGAGGATGCGGGGGCCGAGGAATCGCAATGAGGGAAATTGGATGAACTGTTTAGGTTTGCGCCGCAACAGGTGCAGCAGCACTGGCAATGAGGCAAGTGCTCCGGTGGCGAGGAATGCTGGAAGGAGCCAGGTCATAGCCGGTGTGCCCTGTGGGCCAGGTAGGTTGCCAATGCCTGCATCGGAGCAGTATCGGTGCGCAAGAGCACGCAGTCAAAATTGCACTCGCGAAACGTGTTATCGAGCGAGGTGCGGAAATCGTTGAGCGCTTCCAGGTAGAGTTTGCGGGTTTCGGCGGCATTCACCGGCATGGATGCCTGGGTTTCCATATCCACAAATGTCCCCATGAGATCGGACGGGAAGTCCAGCTCAACGGGGTCCATAATTTGCAGGCCGATGACTTCATGATGGTCGTAGCGCAATCGCTGCAAAGCACCTTGGAGCAGCGGATTCTCGTCGTAAAAATCGCTGGCAATGATCACGAGCGACCTGTGTTTAAGCAGCGTGGCCAGGGAGTTCAAGCTGTGTGGCAGGTCCGCCTGACGGGAGAATCCTGCTGCGTCGAGCCGGTGCATCACATCGACGAGATGCGCTTTGGACGAGCGGGCGGGAAGGTAGTGGAGAAGTTCATCCCCGAGAAGTCCTACGCCGAATGCATCGCGCTGGCGATGGACAAGGTGCGCCATTGCTGCGAGCACGGTGCGCGCAAAGTCCAACTTGCTCAGCGCCGCTGCATCGCTGGAGTAATGCATGGAGGCACTGACGTCCAAGAGGAGGTGGACATGGAGCTGTGTCTCTTCCTCAAATTGTTTGACGTGAAGACGATCAGACCGCCCCCAGAGTCTCCAGTCGACGCGCCGCAGCTCATCGCCGCTCTGGTAGTCGCGATACTCGACAAACTCCGTGCTGCTGCCTTTGAGCGGGCTGCGGTGGCCGCCAGAAAGAAATCCGTCCACGAGATATCGCGCGCGCAACCTGAGTGACGGCAGGTCGGCAAGAAGCCGCATGTCGACAGGCTTGCGGTCTGTGACCGGAATCGGCAGCGGCGGTTGACTTTGCAGCATCATGCGGAAACGTGATCGACGATCTGGCCGATGAGGTGATCAATATGAAGTTTCTCCGCTTCGGCGTGATAATTGGTGAGCACGCGATGACGGAGCACGAGCTTGGCGGCGGCGGTGATGTCCTCGCGGGCGACATTTAGACGGCCATCGAGGGTCGCGAGCACTTTACCTGCGAGGGCAAGGCATTGCGAGGCGCGCGGGCCGGCACCCCATGTGATGTAGCGTTTGACGAAATCCGGTGCATTGGCGTGTTGCGGGCGTGTCGCCTGCACGAGCGTGACTGCAAACTCGGCAACGGATCGCGGGACCGGAATGAGGCGCACGGCATGTTGGAGCGCCAGGATTTGTTCACCATTTAAAACAATCTTTGGGCGTTCGTCCTGGTCGCTGGTGGTCTTGAGAAGGATCTCCACTTCCTCCGCGTGCTCAGGGTAGCCGATGTTGAGGCTGAACATGAAGCGGTCCAGCTGCGCTTCGGGTAATGGATAGGTGCCTTCCTGCTCAATGGGATTCTGGGTCGCAAGGACGAAAAATGGTGATGCCAAATCATAGGTGGTGCCGGCAACTGTGACCTTGCGTTCCTGCATGGCTTCGAGCAGGGCGGATTGGGTTTTTGGAGGCGTACGGTTAATTTCATCAGCAAGCAAAAGTTGCGTGAAGAGCGGACCCGGGACGAAGCGGAATGAACGGCGTCCATCTTCTGATTGGTCAATAATTTCCGAACCGGTGATGTCACCAGGCATAAGGTCGGGAGTGAATTGAATGCGGCGGGAATCAAGGTCCAGCACCTCTCCGAGACTGCGGACAAGGAGTGTCTTGGCGAGTCCGGGCACGCCAATCATGAGGCAGTGGCCACGTGCCATCAGCGAGACGAAGAGATCGCGCACGACTTCGTTCTGGCCGACGATGCGTTTGGAAAGTTCTGTTCGTATGGAGTCAAATACCGCCGGCATTTGCTGAATGCGTTCCACCTGTTCATCCTGAATGGGCGGGGTTTCATTGACGTTTTCATTCATGACTGGATGAGTGTTGTGCATGGGAAGTTTGGAGTTGGTGCGACCACTGGCGGAAGGCCTCGCGGATTTGCGGGTATTCCTCCGGTGAGATGCGGGGTTGGGTGATTTCGAGGATGGCGTGGCGTTCGAGCGTGTTGGCATCGGGCCTGGAGAATTCAATGGAGAAGCGCATGCCTGCCGGGGTTGCATGAAAGGAATCCGGCGCAGGGTTGCCGGATGGATCAGCAAACCGGATGCGTTGATCGTAGCGGAATGGCTGGGCGTCGTTGAGTTCGAGCGGGACGGTGCGGCTTGCGGGACTAAAGGCGGAAGCAAAATCGAGGCCGTGTGACGGCGAGATGGCGGCAGGGCTTGTTGCGCTGGCGTGAATGCCGGGGCTTCCGTTATGCTCCGCTGGGGTTATTTCATAATCTGCGGATGGCGACAATGACTGGAGGAATTCTGCGATGGCAAAATTGCGCTGCCGCGGACTGAGGCCGGTAAAATGATGGGCGAAGGAGATCTGAGCCATTCCGGTGAGTTTGCGGGAAAATTCTCCATGCCAGGTTCCATCGGGCTGGGCTGCCAATTGCCAGTCGTCGAGGATGGTCGTTCCGATGCCGGCTTCCACGCGCTGGAAGGTGGCTGCGTCTTCCGTGATAACGAGTGCATGGCGCCCCACATTTCCAGGTGCCACATATCCGTATGGCGTTGTGGTCTCAGTGCTGTCGAGCCAGAGTCCGCCATTGTCATCCGGCAAGTAAGCGATTGCGTGATTGAATTGCCATCCAGGGAAATCCGCATCGGTATAGTCGCCCCGATTGATCAACACAAAATGCGCTGCGATGTCCATTTCACGAAGCAGGGCGATGAGAAGGTTTGCTTTGTCTTTGCAATCTCCGTAGCGCTGGGCAAGCACGGTCTCGGGGGTGCGTGGCCGGAATGCGCCGATGCCAATGTGGATGGCAACGTAGCGTAAGCTTGCGACCAGCTCAAATGCGGCGCGGATTCTTTCATCCCGATCGGGGTGCGCGTTGGCGATCAATTCGGCGTGTTGTTTCACTTCAGGGCCGGATTCAAAAGCGCCTTCGGAAATGCGCCGGAACCAGTCTGTGAAAACATCCCACGAATCAAACGAACTAACGCCGACCCACGTGAGGTGTTCGCGTGGCGGAGGCTCGAGCGGGAGAGGTTCGTGCGCGGCAAGATTTTCAAACTGCCAGCTGTGAACCTGTGAGTGTGCGGTTTCGGAGGTCTCGGCTTCCAAGGGTGAATTTTGGAGCGTGCATTGGAAGTTAAGCGCCTTCGGGGTGCGGATGGTGAGATGCGAGAGAATGACCGGGATGCTTTGGTGAAGGATGATTTCCTGGTAAAATGCCGGCAAGGTCATCTCGGAGCGGCGGGCGGTTTCCCATGAAATTTCCACGACAGAACCTGGTTCGACTTTTGGGAAAAGGATGCTTGAGGGCGCTGCGATTGGGGCACTGGAAGCTTCGGGCTGGGATGTATTGAGGATGTAAGAGGAACCATCTGGCAGCATGATGCGGGCGCCTAGAATTGTCGTGATGTTGACCGGCGGGTTGCGGGAGAATGAATAATTCGCCCATTGGTCAAAGCTCGCGGGACTATGCAAAAAGACCCGCAATGCGCGCCGCTCCACACTGGAATGGTCGTTGTTGATTGTGAGGTCGTGGTCACTCCGGAGGAGCAGGGCTGCGTGCTGGTCTGGATTTGGAATCGCCGACGCTTCTGCGATGAGTGCGGTGGTTTCGGGAGTTGCAGGGGCGAACTCAAATGGGTTTTGAGTCGTGGTGCGCGGGATCTCGATATCGGCCGCTGTGATGGCGGGTGTCTTGCCGGAATCGGGACCCTCGGCCGTGTTGATGGAGGCGATGGATTCGCTGAATGGAGCGCGCAGAATCTCGCCAGTGTTTCCATTGAGCAGGCGCGGGTGTTCGCTGCGGGCAAGGCTTGAGGACGTGTAAGCTGAGGTGACGAGTTCATCCGCACACGTTGCAATTTCCTCAAATGCGGCTTTTGGATTTTGAAGGAAACATTCGGTCCAGTGTGCGGGAAAACGTGGCTGCTGAATCTCGCCGGTTCCTGAAGTGGCGGCGAGTGCAGTTACTCCCGGTTGCTCGAGGAATGGCAGGAATTCTCCACTCCGGCTGGTGCCTATGAAGACCCATTTGCGGGCCTGAATGCTTGTAAGGTGTTGAGAAATTTCTTCCGCAGTGAGACGTGGCCCGGGAACTTGAAATTGCGGCATGGCCTCGCGCCCTGTGCTGCTGTGTCCAAAAAACACGAGCCAAAAATCTTCTGTGACTTCTGTGGACGCACGCTCGAATGCAGCGATGATGTCCGGCTTGCGTGCCCCTTCGAGGGTGTGGATGCTGGCGTCCGGGATTCCTCGTGCCACTAATGCCTGGCGCGTGTCGGCGGCCATGGCGGTGAGCGATTGTGCGTCAGATTCGTTACCAGCCAAGCCAACGACGATCAACGCTCCCGGATTCGCCAGAGCGCCGAAAGGAAATGTGATCGCGAACATGAAGATCCATCGGCACATTGGAAGGAGTTCCTTTTATGCCGAGCACCAGTCCGTGGCAAGCGTAATAGCTTTGCAAAGTGACCAGATCGCATGGCCAAGATTAGGCAGAAGTTCAGAATTCAACCACCGATGAACACTGATGGACACTGATCCTAGAAATCTGGGCGCAATTGCTGAATCGCTAATGCGATGACTTGCTCCAGCGGCTGCGACGCATCGACGGTGATGGCATCGCGTGGTGGCTCGAGGGTTGCAAATTGGCTGACGACCAGGGTGGGGGGCATGAAG
>JBGTCP010000013.1:0-7019 GCA_041748815.1 Chthoniobacterales bacterium | reverse complement strand
GTCATAGGGGATATCGGCTTCGGCGAGGAGGACGTTCATGTGTCCGGGCATGCGACCGGCGACGGGATGAATGGCAAATTTCACCGACACGCCCTGTTTGGTGAGTGCGTCGTACAATTCGCGGACTCGATGCTGCGCCTGCGCAACTGCCATGCCGTAGCCAGGAACGATGACCACGGTCTCGGCTTGTTGCATGAGCTCGGCGGCGTCTTTGGGCGTGGCACTTTTCACGGTGCCGGTCGCGGCGGTATCATCGGCCACTGCCGCTTTGCCGAAAGCACCGAAGAGGACATTGCTGAAGCTTCGGTTCATGGCTTTGCACATGATGATGGAAAGAATGAGGCCCGATGAACCATCGAGAGCGCCTGCAATGATGAGCAATTTATTCTCAAGGACAAACCCCATCGCGACGGCGGAAAGGCCGGCATAGGAATTTAGCAGCGCAATGACGGTCGGCATATCCGCACCGCCAATGGGGATGATGAGCAACACTCCGAAGACGAGTGCCAGCACGACTAGGACGGGAAAGAGGTAGGCGTATTCCGTGCTCGAAACGATGAGAACACCACAGATCAGTGCAACTCCGAGGATGGCGAAGTTGATGATGTTCTGGCCGGGATAGGTGATGGGGCGGGTGGGAATGATTTCCTGCAATTTCCCCGCAGCCATGAGGCTGCCGGTGAAGGTGAGGAATCCAAGCAACACTTCTGCGCAGATGGCGAAGGCACGGAACGGCGTGAGGTCGCCTGTGTCCAGCCAGAGGTAAAATTTTGCCACGCCAACCAGCCCGGCTGCGAGTCCGCCGAACGCGTGAGAAAGCGCAGTTCGCTGCGGCACTGCGGTGAGGGGCACTTTGGAAAGCGGGATTCCGATCAAGCCGCCAACGATCATGGCAATGACCATCCATGGCAGGCTCTCAACGGCGACGACAGGATTGTACAAGGTGCCACTGATGCCGATAAACATCGCCCACGCTCCGGCGATGACACCCTGGCGGGCGGTTTTTGGCGAGCTCATCCATTTCAGTGAATAGATGAACAGGATCGCCGCGATGAGGTAGCTGAACTGGACGAGGATGTCGCGTGCGTCCGGGCTCATGATTTTTTCCCCGGCTCCTTGGACTTGAACATTTTCAGCATCCGGTTGGTGATGAGGAATCCGCTCACAATATTGATGGAGGCCGCGCAGATAGCCACGAGGCCGAGGATGGTGACCCAGAGCGGATGGTCGTCGCTGAGTTGCGGACCGGCAACAAGGATGGCCCCGACAATGACCACTGCGGAGATCGCGTTGGTGAGCGACATGAGCGGGGTGTGGAGCAGGCGGGAGACATTCCGGATCACTTCAAAGCCGATCACGGTCGCCAGGATGAAGACGAAAAGTAATGTGACGATGGTCTTGAGTCCGCCTGCCTCTGAGGGCTCGGTGTCTGCAACGGCTGCGAGGATGGGTATCATGTGCAGGTCAATCTTTGAAGCGGGGATGGCAGATGGCACCCGCGTGGGTGATGAGGCATTGGGCGAGGAATTCGTCCGCGGGGTCGATGCGCAGTGTGGAGGACTCTGCGTCCCAGAAATCCTCGATGAATCCGAGGAGGTTGGTGGAGTAAACCTGTGTTGCATTGCGCGGGATGCGGGCGGCGAGATTCGGCTGGCCGAGGATGGTGACTCCGCCAATTTGAGCGGTTTCGCCGCAAACGGAGCCTTCGACATTGCCACCGGACTCGACGGCCATGTCGACAATTACGCTGCCGGGGCGCATCGCGGCGACCATGTCGGCGGTGAGGATGCGTGGAGCGGGACGTCCAAAAACCTGTGCGGTGGTGATGACGAGATCGGCTCCGGCACATGCTTTCATCATGCCTTGCCGCTGGAGCTCGATTTGCGCGGGAGTGAGTTCTTTGGCGTAGCCTTGTTCGGTTTGTTCGGATTCGCCGAGATCGATTTCGACAAATCGCGCACCGAGGGATCGCACTTGTTCGGCAACGACCGGGCGGGTATCAAAGGCTTCTACTTTGGCTCCGAGACGCCGTGCGGTGGCGATGGCCTGCAATCCGGCCACTCCGGCACCGATCACAAATACCTTCGCTGGGAGCAGGGTGCCGGCGGCGGTGGACATCATGGGCAGAATTTTCTGCATGTGGGCTGCGCCCCAGACCACAGCCATGTAGCCCGCGAGGTTGGCCTGGGATGTGAGCGCATCCATTTTCTGCGCGCGGGTGGTGCGCGGGATCATCTCCATGCTGATGGCGCTGACTCCGGCAGAGGCGAGGTCGGCAAGGAGGGATTTTTCGTTGAAGGGATCCAGGAAGCTGAGATGCACGGCGCCGGGTTTCATTTGGCGGACTTCGCTTGCGGGCGGTTTGCGAACGCGCAGGACGAGGTCGGCGGTTGCGAGCAGGGTGGCACGGTCCGGGGAAATGGTGGCACCGGCGTCGATGAATTCCTGGTCAGGATGGCCTGCGGCTTCGGCAAGGCCGGATTCGATGAGCACTTCCGCGCCCAGTTTGACAAGGCGTTTGACGCTGGCCGGGGAAGCGGCTGAGCGGGTTTCACCGGGATGGGATTCCCTGGGGAATGCGATGCGGGTAGTCATCGGTTTAGCTACGAATCACTAAGTGGAATCGAAGCAAAAATGTCAAGCAATGCTGGACGTTCTGCATCGAAAGTTCAGGAGCCTAAGCGCATAGAGGTAGGGCGGTCAGGCCCTTGACCGCCGCAATCGTGCGTGCGAAGCACGGAAGCCGTCGGATGGCGAGGGCCCGCCATCCCTACCTTTGGAGAATGCGGGAACTGTTCTCAAAAAAATCGAGTCTTTTGGGTTTGCATGTGGATTTGATCCTGCTTACCTCTCGAATCTTCTTTCACATGAGTAGCGTTCTATTTTGGATATTTGCAGTGACAATGCTGATTTTTGGCAGCCTGGTGGTGGTGCTGAAAAATCCGGTATCCAGTGCCATGAGCCTCGTGGTTTCGTTTATCGCGCTGGCAGCAATTTTCATCATGCTGGATGCGTTTTTTATCGGGATCATCCAGGTGCTTGTCTATGCGGGCGCGGTGATGGTGCTCTTTCTTTTCATCATCATGCTCCTCAATTTGCGGGAGGAAAAGGGGCGCAAATTTAACATACCCGCATTCGTCGGCGGGCTGGGTGTGACGGCGTTTTTTGTGTTTTTTCTGGTGAAATTGCTCTCGGGATTTGAGGCCGGTAAGGCACCAATGCCGGCGCTGGGTGTGGAGAATATGAACGATGCGGAAATGATTGGCCGCACGCTTTTCACGAATTTCACACTGCCCTTCCAGATCGTTGGCGTCCTGATTCTGGTGGCGACGGTGGGCGTTGTCATCCTCAGCAAGCGTGAATTGAAATGATCACACTCAACGACTATCTGCTCGTCAGCGGGCTTTTGTTCTCCATCGGATTTGCGGGCGTGATGCTGCGGCGCAATATCATCGTCATTTTCATGTGCCTTGAGTTGATGCTTGCTGCGGCAAATCTCTCACTGGTGGCATTTTCGCGGTTCAATCTGGTGGACGGCCTGCCGAACTACAATGGCCAGATGCTGGTGTTTTTTATCATCACGGTCGCTGCTGCGGAGGTGGCTGTGGGACTGGCGATCATCGTCGCGCTCTACCGCCGCAAACAGACCACGCATGTGGACGATATCAATTCGATGAAGTTTTAATATGATTGCCTGGATCATTCTACTCGCGCCACTTGTCTCGGCGGCCATCATTCTACTGGTCACCGGAAAATCCCGCTCGATCAGCGCCATGATATCGGTGGCAGCAGTGGCGGTGGCATTTGTGGCAAGTTGCATCCTTTTTGGCCAGGCAGAGACGGAGCCAATGATGATCGCATGGGCCACGGCGGGAGCATTCTCCATTGAAATCGGCCTGTTGGTAGATCCGCTCAGCAAGGTGATGCTCCTGGTGGTCACGCTCATCGGCCTGCTGGTGCATCTTTACTCGCTGGGGTATATGAAAGAGGACGATGGGAAGTCGCGCTACTTTGCTTCGCTCTCGTTGTTCATGTTCTCGATGCTGGGCATCGTGCTGGCGGATAATTTTCTCATGATGTTCATCTTCTGGGAACTGGTCGGCGTGAGCTCGTATTTGCTCATCGGGCACTGGTTCAGCCGGGAGGCTGCGGCGCAGGCATCGAAGAAAGCATTTATTGTCAACCGCATTGGCGACTTCGGGTTTTTGCTGGGAATTTTGTTGGTCTGGACGCTGACGGGCGCGCTGGGATTTGGCGCAGCGGCCGCGGCGCTGGGCGAGAGTGGGGCTTCCGCTGGTATGCTCACAGCAGCTGCTCTGCTGATTTTCTGCGGTGCGGTGGGCAAGAGTGCGCAATTCCCGCTGCATGTGTGGTTACCGGATGCGATGGAAGGTCCGACGCCGGTTTCGGCGTTGATCCATGCTGCGACGATGGTGGCGGCGGGTGTTTACATGTTGGTGCGTGCGTCGTTCCTCATTGAGGCATCACCGGATGCGCAGGATGTGATTGCGATCATCGGAGCGGTGACGGCTCTTGGCGCAGCGCTCATTGCGACTCAGCAAAATGACATTAAGCGCATCCTGGCTTACTCGACGCTTTCGCAGCTGGGTCTGATGGTATTGGCAGTGGGTGCGCTCTCGGCGAATGCTGCGATGTTTCATCTCATCACACATGCATTTTTTAAGGCACTGCTGTTTCTGGGTGCCGGGTCGGTGATTGTGGGCATGCACCACGAACAGGATATCTGGAAAATGGGCGGTCTGAAAAATAAAATGCCGCTGACGTTTATGACGTTTCTCGTCGGCACGCTTGCACTCACGGGCATGCCGTATTTAAGCGGATTTTTCAGCAAGGACCTCATTCTCGTAGCGGCGTTTGCAAAAGATCCAGTGTATTTCTGGGTGGCTGCGACTGCTTCGTTGCTGACCGCATTTTATATGTTCCGGCTGTTTGTGGTCGCTTTCATGGGCAAGCCGCGCTCGCAGGCTGCGAAGACGGCGCATGAATCTCCAAAAATCATGACCCTGCCATTGGTGCTCCTGGCGATTCCTTCTTTGGCACTGGGTTGGGATTTTGTGATCGCCCCGTTCTACAAGGTTGCACATCCGGAAATCCCGACGCTAGTGATCGGCTCTGCAATTGGCGCATTTTCCCTCGGCACAGCAATCGCGTTCCTCCTGTATCGCGGCAGGGACAAAGATCCGGTGCTGATCCCTGCGCTGGCTAATAAATTTTACGTGGATGAAATTTATGATGGCGTGGTGAAGCGCTTGAACGATGGCCTTGCTACAGTGCTTGCGTTTTTTGACCGCTGGGTGCTGGACGGGGTGGTCGTCAAGGGCTCGAGCGCGGTGACATGGGGCTTCGGTTATGTGCTGAGATTCCTGCAGGTCGGCAACCTGCAGGCCTACTCATTTATTTTTGGTCTCGGTGTTGTTGGAGTCCTCTACTTTGTGATCTTCCGCCATCCATGACCTGCTTTAATTTGTTATGAGTCTGCTCTTACTTCTTATTCTTTCTCCGGTCATCGCGGCCATTGCAGTCCTCGCGGGGTCACCTGCACGAGTGACCGCGTTGGTCTCATCGGCGTTCAATCTGCTGATCACGCTGTTCCTGTTTTTCACTTACGACCAGGCAGCGGGAGGATTTCAATTTGTGTGGGGATTCCCGGTTGTCGACTCGCTGGATCTGAAATTTTTGGTCGGCGCGGACGGGTTGAGCCTGGCGATGCTGCTTCTGACGGCAATTGTCACGCTGGCAGCGATCCGCATCGCCCCGGAGATCAAGGATTCGAAGCCCGCATACTTTGCATCGCTGCTTTTCATCTCGGCGGGCGCGGTGGGGGCATTTGCTTCACTGGACATCTTTTTTCTCTACATCTTCCACGAACTCGCGCTGATCCCGACATTCCTTTTAATCGGGATCTGGGGATCGGGTGAGAGATTTGCGGCAGCATGGAAAATCACGATCTATTTGGCTCTGGGAAGCTTCGTGCTTCTCGTCGGCCTTGTTGCGCTCTATTGGGCGATGCCTTTGGGCGAACGCACGTTTGACCTCACTATTCTGCTGGCAAATGCGCCAACGATTGCGTCGGAGGATCAGGGATGGATATATCTTATTATCCTGGTGGGCTGCGGCATTCTGGTTTCATTGTTTCCATTTCACACGTGGGCGCCTCAGGCCTACGCGTGCGCGCCGGTTCCTGCTGCGATGCTGCATGCGGGTGTGCTGAAAAAATTCGGTCTATACGCTTTGATGCGCATTGCTGTCCCGCTGCTGCCCGAAGGTGCTGCCCAATACACTGATCTTCTTCTCATCCTGCTCATTGGCAATGTGCTCTACGTGGGCATGGTCACGATTGCTCAGAAGCGCCTGGACACGATGCTGGGCTACTCCAGTGTCATGCACATGGGCTACATTTTCCTCGGGGTGGCGGCGTTGAATCCGACAGGCTTCGGCGGGGCGACGCTGCTAATGGTCGGCCACGGTCTCACTATTGCCCTGCTCTTTGCGATCTGCGGCGAAGTGAACAAACGCACGGGCACGCTGGAGTTTTCGGAACTTGGCGGACTTGCGAAATCGGCACCAGTGCTGGGGCTGCTTTTCGGGCTGGGCGCATTTGCTTCCATCGGCTTGCCCGGCTTTGCAAATTTCGCCGGTGAAATGCTCGTCTTCTTCGGTGCTTTCGGCGCGGAAGCGATGGCAGCGGGAACAACCGGTCCTGCGATTTCCGGCTTCAACACTCTTCAAATTGCCACGCTGCTTGCACTCTGGGGATTGGTGATTTCTGCGATCTACATGCTGCGTGCTTACAAATCGATCTTCATGGGTGAATTCAGCTCCCGCTGTGGAGGCGCTTCGGACCTTGCGAAGAAGCACCACTGGCCAATGCTCCTGCTGGTGGTGGCACTGCTGGTGTTCGGATTTTACCCCAACGCGCTTCTCAATCTGGTCAATCCCGCCTTGGAAGTGCTCCTGCTCGCGCGTTGATGAACTCTTGCTGACTACGAAATGACATC
>JBGTCP010000012.1:0-7148 GCA_041748815.1 Chthoniobacterales bacterium | reverse complement strand
CGTCAGTTCGAAGGCTGGCCAAAAGCGAAAGGCGTGATTTTTTCGGGGTCGGAGATTTCAGAAATCACAGCATCGGGAGCAGAGGTGGTCTTCCTCGCGCTGCCGCACGGATTAGCAGCTGAGTTTGCCGCTTCGCTCATTAAAGCCGGACTCGTGGTGATTGATCTCAGCGCAGATTTCCGGGTGGCTGACGTTTCGGTCGTGGAGGAATTTTCCGGCCAGCCGCATCCAGCACCGGAGCTCCTCAAAGATGCGGTATACGGAATGCCCGAACTGCACCGGGATCAAATCCGCTCTGCCAAATTAGTGGCATCACCGGGTTGCTATCCCACAAGCATCATCCTGCCCCTCGTCCCACTCCTGCGGGCTGGCATTATTTCACCCGAGCGGATTGTCGTGAACAGCATGAGCGGCGTCTCTGGAGCTGGGCGCAAGGCCGATATATCTTTGTTATATGCTGAGTGCAACGAGGACGCCCGGGCTTACGGCTTGCCCAAACACCGGCATCTGATGGAAATCGAGCAAGAGCTGAGTCTCGCGCACGGCGCTCAAGTTACCATCGCCTTCCACCCGCACCTCATCCCGGTGAACCGCGGCATCCTCACTACCACCCACGCAGAGTTGAAAGCGGATTTTTCGCAGATCGCGAAGACCTTCGAAGAGGCGTATGGAAAAGAACCGTTCGTGCGGCTATTGGGTGACGGATTATTCCCCGAGCTGAAGCAAGTGGTGCGGAGTAATTTTCTCGATATCGCATGGCGGCACGACAAACGCACCAACAGCGTCGTGCTGCTAAGCGCCGAAGATAACCTCGTGAAAGGCGCTGCTGGTCAGGCAATTCACAGCCTCAACCTTATCGCCAACTGGCCAGAGACATCAGGGCTGATCTGAAACTGACAGTTTCCGGTTATCTAATGATTCAGTGATGAACTTACGAAGTGCAGTGATTATTCTAATTCTGGTCGCCATCGCATTAGCGGGATGGGCGGCATTGGAGCAGCGGCAGAAATCAGCACTGGCGTTGGAACTGGACTCTACAATGCAGGAGCTGGAAGCGTTGCGGGCTAGCAAATCGGAAGACCCATTGCTTCCGGAAACCAGAGAATCCGCGATAAGTACAGCAACAGAACCAGAACCCGAAACTTCAGAGCCCCCGCCAATCGAGCCAGAAACCGGGAACCCAATGTCCGCAATGGCGGATATGATGCAGGACCCTGCAATGCTCGAAATGATGAAGACACAAATGCGCACAGGCGTTGAAATGCTGTATGATGACGTGTTCGATTTGATGGAGTTGGACGACGTTACCCGGGACGCAGCGATGAAGATCCTCATCGAGCGCAGCATGATCGAAATGGAATTCGGGCTCGCAGCGATGGCAGGCACAGAAATTCCGAAAGACGAGTCAGCAATGATGACTACTGAAATGGGGGACGCTCACAAGGCCTCGGAGGACGAGTTGAAAAAAATATTGGGCACAGAGCAATACGAGGTTTTTGAGCGATATGAAATGTCACAACCCGAGCGGCAGCTCCTCAAATCGCTGGGTCCCCAGCTACGGTCAGGGGGCATGCCGTTGTCCGAAGAAGCGGAGGCGTCCCTTATGGATGTCATGTTCGAGGAACGCTTGAATTTAGATTATGCTGTGGATTTTTCAGATCCGAAGGCCGCAGCGAATCCGGCGACCATGACCAAGGCGCATAGTGACCACTACTTTAAACAACAAGAGCAGCTGCATGGAAAAGTCCTACTCCGTGCGGACAGCATTCTCTCTCCTGAACAAACAGAAGTTTTCCGTTCGATTCTTGAACAACAACGCGCATTCGAAAAAATGAGCATGGAGATGGGATTGAAAATGCTAGGGCGGGACGGGGAGTAGGTTGAAGTTAAGAGAGAGAACCCACGAGCCTCTACTCAACACCCCACGCGAAATAAAAATCAAGCAGCCAACACACCGAGGATCAGAACCCAGACCGCCCCTCTCGCCGCGTCATCTCGAAGACCTGAGGGATTTGGCTTCTTCGCTCCCGCTCAGTCGGGCTTCGCCCTGCCTGCGGCAACCTATCTCGCACGCCCCCCGGCGGCTCGGTTCACTCTTGTCCGAGAGGCAGTCGCTACAACTAACGGGTTCGGTACGCATCTGCGTTGGTTTTGCCGATCACGTCTTTTCTTTGGAGAAGCCACATTTCCGCAAGCGGGATGGTTCGACAAGCTCACCATGACGTGATAGGACGGTTGAGTGCTGGATTTTTTCGGCAAACGTCATTTCTACTCGAAAAGTACCGGTAATTGGAAAGTCCCCGCTCCGTTGGAGCTTCACGGCAAAGTGCCTCTAAATGGCATCAACGTATTTTTTTACGGTGCGGCGGTCCATGCCGAGTTGGCGTCCGGTTTCCTCGTAGCTTCGGCAATTCTGGTAAACGCGTCGGCAGTAGGTCTCCAGCAAACGCTCGACGGTCAGATGTCCGGCTTTCACTTGCTCAAGCCAGGCGGAATCATCGCCTGACTTCGCTCCTTCTTCAAAAGGATGATAAGCGCCGCGGATGAGGATGTTGCGGACGCATTGCTCGAACTCGCGCACATTGCCGGGCCATGGGTAGGTTAACCCAAGCTCATTGGTCACCCAATTCACCACCTCCCCCGCAAGCATATCGGCTTCGTCCTCTCCAACGATGCGCCGGGCCAGGAACCTAGCAAGCATCGGAAGCTCATCAGCACAATCCGCAAAACGCTCGTGCAGCGAGGGCATCCGGATCACATCGCCGCAGAGGCGGAAGTAGAAGTCCCGGCGAAATTCGCCAGCGCGCATAGCCTCATCAAGATCGCGGTTTGTCGCAGTGACGATGCGTCCTAGAAATGGATGTGTCTCAGATTCGCCAAGGCGCTGGAACTCTCTCGCTTCCAACACGCGAAGTAATTTGACCTGGATTGAGTGATCCACCTCACCGATCTCATCGAGAAAAACCGTGTCAAAGGCACCGCATCGCTCGAACCATCCGGTGCGGTCTTGCACAGCTCCAGTAAAGGCACCACGGCGGTGCCCGAAGAGTTCCGACTCAATCAGTGTGGGTGAAAATGCGCTAAGATTCACAGCATGGAATCCGGTTTGAAAATGCGCTTCAAATTGCAACTCGCGCGCTTTGAATGGAATGAACCGGGCAAGGCCAATCGCACGCGCGACCAGTTCCTTGCCTGTGCCGGACGGACCTGTCACCAGCGTGGTCTGATTTCCCATCCGATGCGTTAGCGAGCGTTGGTATCGGCGCATGTTGCTCGTGAAAACAGATTCCCAAACTTGAGCGCGCAATGTGGCCGCCGGCATTGAGCTGCCCTGCATGAATTGAAAGATCTGGTAGAAGGCACGCCGGATCTGAAAGAAGCAGGCGAAGTAATGCGCGGCATCGAGTTCATGAGGAGGCCGCAATTGCTCGCAGCAAAAGTATCCATCAAAGTCCGATTGAAATTTGCGGAAGAAACCGAAATGGCGTCCGCTGTTTTCATCGCCGGCAGATTCCAGAATGGCTTCCAGAAATGATCGGCCGTTCCGGTAGTAAAGGACAAGCAGCGCTGCATCCCGATAAACATCCAGAGCTTTGCCGGTCGATTTGCACTTGCCCGAAGCCAACCGGTCGCGAGCACCATCGACGAGGCCAGTGGCCAGCTCCACGACACGCACGACATTGCCCGCAATCGTCGAAGTATCCCCGACCCGGTTCCACTCTGCGTCTTGCTCATCAAACGCAGATCCCAGCAGCTCACGCTCCAACTCGATACGACGCGGGATAAATGGATTGCAGTAGGCCAACTCGGAAAGCAATTGCATGACCGGCAATTGGGTCCGGGAGAAAAGTGGATTCATGACACATGGTATACATTAAATGCACAGTCATACGCAAATCTTGTATCTTCTGAAAGTATTAAATCTTTAGCTCAATATTTTATAACTTTGAGCATGAGGCACTTAGATTTCATCCCGAATTTCAGGCATGGGCATTGCAAGTAGAGGCGATTGAAAGCAGCGCAAAAAGATCAGCTCTGCGAAATCAACCAACTCAAAAACAAAGGAACCCATGAAAAAGACAACCCTACTATCAGCCATCGCCTTCGCCGGACTGATCTGCGCCACACCGCAGCTTCCGGCCGCGGGCATTCTAACTCCGGCGAACTCCGCCGACCAACCCATCCAGATCAAGGACCATCAGGTGCGTGTCGTGATCAACAACGGCTTTGCCGAAACCGAAGTGCATCAGACATTCTACAATCCCAACGAACACGACCTCGAAGCCGTCTATTCATTTCCGCTGCCAAAAAGCGCAAGCCTTTCGGAGATGACGATCTGGGCCGGCGAACGTGAGTTGCAGGGCGAAGTGGTCGCACGCGAAAAAGCCAAAGCAATTTACGAGGATGAACGCAGCCGCGGAAACGATGCAGGACTTGCCACCAAGGAAACCTACCAGCGTTTTGAATTCCGCGTTACCCCGGTACGGGCCAAAGCGGAAACGCGCGTGCGTTTTCTTTACTACCAACCCATCGAAGTTGACACCGGGATCGGGCGATACCTTTATCCGATGGAGGAAGGCGGCACCGATGAGGCTGCGACCGGATTCTGGCAACCCAATTCCAAAGTCGAAGGCCAGCTGAGCATTTCGGTCGATCTGAAATCTGCGAGCCCCGTGGCAGAAATCCGCACTCCCGGATTTGATGCAGCAGCAAAACAAGAACGCATTGATGCAGGACACCACAAAGTGGAAGTCGCCCTCACCGACGCCAGCTTGGATCGGGACTTTGTATTCTACTACCGCCTCGAAGAGGATCTGCCGGGGCGCATCGATTTGCTCACCTACAAAAAAGATGAGGCGACACAAGGTACCTTCATGATGGTGGTGAATCCCGGCATTGACCTGCAGCCGATCACCAATGGCTCCGACACGGTCTTCGTGCTGGATGTTTCCGGCAGCATGGCAGGCAAAATTCACACACTGGCAAATGGCATCTCTCAAACACTGGGCAAACTCAGCGGGGAGGACCGTTTCCGTATTGTGACCTTTGAAAGCAATGCACGCGAGCTGACATCCGGATGGCAGACCACGACGCCGGAGAATGTCGCCCGCTGGAGTGAGACTGTGAAATCGCTGAACACAGGTGGCAGCACGAATATCTATGATGGCTTAAATCTGGCATTCCGGGATCTTGACAATGACCGTGCCACGAGCATCGTGCTGGTGACCGATGGTGTGACCAATACCGGCGTGATCGATGCTCCGGCGTTTGCAAAACTCTCGAAGCAACACGACGTGCGCATTTTCGGATTTCTACTGGGCAACAGCTCGAACTGGCCACTCATGCAGACCATCTGTGATGCGAGCGGCGGATTCTACTCATCGGTCTCAAATGCGGATGACATCGTTGGACAACTCCTGCTCGCGAAAAGCAAAATCACCCATGAATGCCTCCATGATGCATCGCTCAAAATTCGCGGAGTGAAAACTTTCGATGCCTCAGACGAACTCCTGGGCAAGGTGTATCGCGGTCAGCAACTGGTCGTTTTCGGGCGCTATGAAAAGGGCGGCGAAGCGACTGTGACGCTGGATGCGCGCCTGACCGGTGAGGATAAAACCTATAGCACGCGCTTTCAATTCCCCGATGTCGATACATCACATCCGGAGCTTGAGCGGCTCTGGGCGCTGGATCAGATCGAGCGCATCGAGGCGCAGAAAAACCGTGGGGACCTACCGGGCGCCGAGGCATCGAAGGCAGTTGAGGATCTCGGTGTGGCTTACCAAATCGTCACGGACGAAACTTCTATGACCGTCCTGACTGACGAGGCATTTGAGGAGCGCGGAATCGACCGCCGCAACCGCGAGAGATCACGCACTGAGCAGATCGCCAAAAGCCAACGCGCCACACAGCCTGCTATTCAGCCATCAGCCGATCAAAGCAGCCCGATGTTTCAACGCAGCCGCCCAAGTGTCGGTGGTGGTGGTGCGATCGATCCCGTAGCAGCAACATTCCTGCTGATCCTGATCGCGGGTGCTGCATTCAACCGTCTTGGTAAACGCAAAGAATAAATTCAACCTCCACTTCTCCGACAGGTCCAATCCCTGTCGGAGCGTTTTCTCATTATGCGTATTCCTTATCTCACAATTTCACTGGCTGCAGTGACGCTAATCATCGCGGCAATTCCTGGTTTGGCAGACGCACTCACACTCAGCCGGGACGGGGAAATCTGGCAACTTTGGACATCGCATTTTTGCCATTGGTCTGGCGGGCATTTGTTTTGGGACCTGCTGGTATTCGTTGTGCTTGGTGCTTGGGTAGAGCTTCGATCCCGGAAAACCTATGCTCTACTACTGGTCGCCGGTTTACCATTGCTGGCTTGGAGCGCTTTTGCTTTCACACCCCCTATCGATGAATACCGGGGGCTTTCAGGATTGGATTCCGCCCTGTTTGGTCTCGCGACATTAGCCATCTGGAATGATGCAAAATCCAGCTATCAACGTTCGTTTTCCGTTCTCGCATTTATGGCATTCGCTGCAAAATCACTCGTCGAATTGTTTTTAGAGGCTCCCGTATTTGTCCAGGACATTGGCGAAAGTATCGTCGGAGTCCCTGCAATCCACCTCACGGGCGTGGCTGTTGGACTGCTGGTCGGGGCCGGTGGTTTACTTCTGCAAAATCGCGTGCTATCTCTGAGCAGCATTGTTTCCACACTCTACGACTATGAAAGGCATCTGCGTCTATCCACAAAAGAAACAAATCGTATGGCAGGAAATTGAAACTCCTGCTTTGCAAAAGCCGGGCGATGTACTGATTGAAACTCTGGAGGGCGGAATTTGCGGCACTGACCGCGAACTCGCTCATTTCCTGGGTGGACGCCCACCGGAGGGCTCGGACTTTTTTGTGCTGGGTCATGAATCTCTAGGACGTGTGAAGGAAGTCGGAAGCGGCGTGAAAGACCTCCAACCCGGCGATCTCGTGGTCCCGCTGGTCCGACGACCATGTCCGCATGACTACTGCGCTGCATGCGTAGGCCAGCGCCAGGACTTCTGTTTCACTGGCGACTATACCGAGCGCGGAATCGTGGGTGCCCACGGGTTTTTCTCGGAGTTTTATGTCGAAGAGGAATCGTTTTTGGTGAAAGTGGATCC
>JBGTCP010000011.1:0-1844 GCA_041748815.1 Chthoniobacterales bacterium | reverse complement strand
ACAACAGTTGAGTTAAGGAAGAGATAAAGTCCGACCGCAAGAGTGCGCTCGAGTCCATGCCCATTGGCATGGAAGTAGTTGAGATGATTCTCAAAGCCGATCCACTCTGCTTTGATTTGGTCCGGGTCAAACAGGCAGGCGACCAGACGACGACGCTCTTCTTTGGAAGTGAAACGCTTTGTGAGCAGATAGACACCCGAAGGCACAAGCCAGGAACGGGTTTCCTCGTTATCCAGAATAGCGTTGGGCTTGCGGGCTTCAACTTTGGGCCAATGAATAGTGCCACCGTTGAAGTGGCAGGGATAGATCAGAGGCGCTGTGCCGGATTCGGGTTCTTTCCGCAGTGCATCCTTAAGTCGAAAATCCACGACCCGACCGGTTGAAACAGTTAAGCCCAACGATACGAGAGTAGCGCTAAGATTTTCCAAGGTCGCCTTTGCTGTTGAGTGATCGGAGGTAGACGGAATGTGAATGAACCTTGAAGGATCACGGGGATGAACAATTTCCGAGAAAGGAAAAATGTTTGTGTGAACATTACACCCAAATTCTCCGCTACTGCTGGAGATGGTCACTTTTGGAGGCTGATCAGTGCCCTTAACAGCATGAAAAATTACATTTTCCTGCAGCACGCTGTCCTCGCGGAAGGCAGCCTGGCGGGAATCAAAGACGTGGAGGCGGTGCAGTTCCAGTTGATCCAGGAAATCTTCGCGAAACGGACGAAAATATGGGCCGTTGCAAAAGCTTCTGGGCGTGATGCCGACCAGTTGTCCGCCGGGAGAAAGCAGACGCTGAATGAGCCCAATGAAACCTGTATAGAGGTTGCTGGTTTCTATACCGAGACGACGCAAGGCATATCGCTCAGCCGAGGAGGAGGTGATCTTGCGATAGGGAGGGTTCGCGATGGCGATGTCAAATTCGGGCGGAAGACCTCCAAATAAGTCACCCGCGAGCCGGGGTGAAATGTCCTGAATGAAATCGGTGGATTGGATCAGGAACGTAAACTCAATATCCGCTTCCAAGCACAGGGTTTCGCACTCAATCATCGTTTCGTGCAAAGCATCCAGAATATCAGGATCGATTTCGTAAAGCGTCGCAGTGATGGAACGGACTCCGTCGCGGCCTTGGCAACACCTGGCAACGAAGGCGCGCGTTAAAGATCCGGCACCTGCTCCTGCATCAAGCAGTCGGATGGTTGGCGGAAGTCGACCAAACATTGAGGCCATGAAATCAGCGACATGGGGAGAGGTGAGAAACTGACCGAGTTCGGCCTGTTTTTCCCGAGTGCTAATGTTCTCCAAGGTCTTCACAAGAAATACATTACCAAGCTGTGTTCCGTTTTACCATCAAACAATGGCCAGGGTGCTGCCAGCTATCATCTACCACAGACCCAAGCAAAGTGAATTTTGGGGGGCAATCATGCTATTTTTACGATTTTCGGCGAGCCCCTACTGGTCGGTGGGGACTGCAACGCAGGCGGATTCAGGACATTGTTGAATCAGGACGAGGTAGCTTCCAAACGGCGCTTGGGCCGCAACTCCGCTCGCACTTTCTCCCCGAGGGCGTTCAGGTATGCCAGACGTTCTTCCGGACTCATCGGGTTGAGGCGGCGGCTTGCTGCTTCGCGCCATTGCCGGGACTCCTCGACTGCTTTTCGGATTTCCTTGTCTTGGATAGTACTTCGGGAGCGGTCATGGCGTGAGGATTTCCATGTCGGGGGCCACATGCTGGAAGTGAGATGGGTTCAGGGTCACGATCTTCGAGGCATTATTGCGACGGGCAAAGGTGGCATGGAGCGCATCGTAGATCCCACCGCCCATGACACCGCGCGACCTCGCTTCACGAAA
>JBGTCP010000010.1:0-2291 GCA_041748815.1 Chthoniobacterales bacterium | reverse complement strand
CTGGATTTCATTGTGAGTCAATTCCTCCGGGCAGTGCGCCCGTCGGTCGTGGAAACCCGCCCCGACGATGTGAACGCACTGGTCCTCGAGTCCGTGGAATTCCTGCGCAAAGAAATCGAAAACCGCGACATCCTCGTCGAGATGGATCTGCAAAAAAATCTGCCTCTCGTCGGCATCGACCGCCCGCAAATGAAGCAGGCATTTTACAACGTGATCCGCAACGCCTTCCAGGCAATGAAAAGCGCCGGCATGTTGCGCATCCGCACCTCAGCCGATGACACACACGTGAGCATCGATTTCATCGATAATGGCGGCGGGATCAGTCCAGATGATATGCAGCGTATATTTGAGCCGTATTTCACGACTAAAAAATCCGGCACGGGGCTTGGGTTGCTCATTGTGCAACGCATCGCGCGCGAGCATGGCGGAGAGATCGCGCTGGCAAGTGATCCCGGCAAGGGGCTCACGTTTTCGATCCGGTTGCCATTGCATGACAAGCGCGTGCGTTTGCTGAAGAATGCGGAGGTGGCGCAATGATGTTTAACATCCTCATCGTGGATGACGAAAAACACACTCGCGATGGTTTACGCCGCTCGCTGGAGGATGAATTTGAGGTGTATGTCGCACCGGATCTCGATGGCGCCATTTCTGTGATTGAGACGGAGTCCATCGATGTGATGATCACGGATTTGCGGCTGGGTGCGGATGACGGGATGGTGGTGATCGAGCGCGCATTGGCAATGCCGCACCCGCCCATTTGCATCATGATGACGGCGTATGGCAATGTGGACACGGCGGTCGAGGCGATGAAGCGCGGGGCGTATGATTTCATCACCAAGCCGATCAATATCGACAAGCTGGAAATCCTCATCCGGCGGGCATTGCGAAGCCGTGATGTGGAGGAGGAAAATGTGTCGCTGCGCAAACAGGTGGAGAAACGCTATGGGGTGGAAAGCCTTATCGGCAGCTCCGCAGTGATGCAGCACGTTTTTGACACGATCCAGCAGGTGGCACCCTCACGCGCAACTGTGCTCATTCAGGGAGAAAGCGGCACAGGCAAGGAATTGGTGGCCAAAGCAATCCATAATCTGAGTAACCGTGCGAAGGCAAAATTTGTGGCGGTGCATTGTGCTGCGTTGTCACCGCAGCTGCTCGAGAGTGAGCTTTTCGGTCACGAGAAAGGCGCTTTCACCGGCGCGATGGAACGGCGCATCGGGCGCTTCGAGCAGGCCAGCGGCGGGACATTATTTTTGGATGAAATCGGCGAGATCGATGCAAGCACGCAGGTCAAAATCCTGCGCGTTCTCGGGGAACGCACTTTCGAACGAGTGGGCGGAAATCAAACGCTCACGTCGGATGTGCGACTTGTCGCGGCTACCAATAAAAACCTTGAAGCAATGGTGGCGGAAGGCACGTTTCGTGATGATTTATTTTTCCGGCTCAGAGTGGTGCAGGTCGACCTTCCGCCTTTGCGCGACCGCCGCGAAGACATCCCGATGATGGTCGCTGCATTTCTCAAAGATGCGGCCAAAGAAAATGAAAAGCCGGAGATGGAAATCACCTCGGAGGCGATGGGATTACTCATGCGGCATCCATGGCCGGGGAATGTGCGCGAACTTCGCACGGCCATTGAGCACGGTGTGGTCATGGCCAGCGGTCCCAAAATCACCGTGCGCGACCTCCCGGCATCGGTGCGGGAGGGAGGGCCACAAAAGTTGCTCCCCATGGCCGCCGCGAACGCCTCTTCCGCTGCCTCGGATTTTAATTTGCAAGAGACCGAGTTACGTCTCATCATGCGCGCGCTGGATGATTGCGAAGGCAACCGGACTGAAGCCGCCAAAAAACTGGGCATCAGCCGCCGGACGCTTCACCGCAGACTTCATGACCTCAACATAACCCGAAAATCCCCGTAACCCATGTCCTCCAATAGCCTCGAAAGCCGTATCCAAGGCATCGTCCACGCTCTCGAACAGGGCAGCATCACCCGCTACATCCAGATCATGGTGGCCATCGGCCTGGTCGTGGGCATCGCCCTGCTCTACCTCTTTGTGAACTTCCGTGGTTTCGCCGAGCGGGAGGCGATGGAGCAGGCTCAGGTCGCAAGAAATATTGCTCTTGGCAATGGATACAGCACGAATGTCATCCGCCCGCTCGCGCTGCATCAGTTCCGGTCCAATGGCAAGGAGGTGCCGCGTGTGAACATCCCCGAGACGTTCCATGCGCCACTTCACCCGATTGTGAATGCCATCTCACTGAGGCTGGGTAAAGACTACCTGGCAATGACACCCGGC
>JBGTCP010000009.1:0-3752 GCA_041748815.1 Chthoniobacterales bacterium | reverse complement strand
TTGCCGTCGAATGAAAGTTGTGCAGTGCTCATGATAATTGTTTGGTAAAGTTCCGGCCCGGAGGGCTCGTGTGACTATTCGAAGGAGATATCAAAGCGGGATGCCTTTGATGAGTCAAGAGTGTCATCACCAGCGATTGCGGAACAGGTTCAGAATTCCGGGTTTCAGCTCAGGCCTGCCCAGCGCGCGCCTGTCAAGGAGCGTTTCCCTTGACCGCAGGTACAGGCACCCGGTCCTTCAACCGCCACGCCCGCCACTTTACGGAGTCGAGGATCCAGACTTCCAACTCTCGCAGGCCCTCTGGCAACGTGGATAGTGGAACGGAAGCGAACCATTGGTGCCCACTGTTTTGGAGCGCTTTCTCATGATGATCAAACTCGTAGTCCAACTGAGTCATCATCACGCCCCATGGCAGGCGCGATTCCGCGAATGCGACAACGCGCGGCGGCTTCTCCCTGCCGTCGCAAAGCACGACCAGATCCGCCGGGCGCCTCGTCCCGGGCACGGACGCCACGCCGAAAATTTTAAGTGCACCGTCTATTTCCTCCACATGATCGACATGATGTTTTGACGAGGTGCCACCTCTAAAGAGTTTAAAGTGCTCCAGATCCGGTCGATCAAACAGCCCCGGACGAATCCAGTGATTTTCATTGAGAAACTCCGCCTGTCGTCGAACAAACTCGCGGTTTCCGTCCAACGAGTGGATCGGGTAGTCCGGCGGCACGAAACGGATGAACCCAAGAATCGCCCGTGCCTGGCAACGCGCCTGGTGGAAGGAACTCATCAGGTCAGCACCGATAAACGCGTTTTGCACCACAAGCATCATCGTCCCTCCTGCTAAAAGGTTGCCCACAGATCGGAACCGGGAGCGCCATTTTCTATCGCGGAGCCTGCCGAGTTCCATGATGACGATTGCCGTGAGCACAATGATGCCGACACTGATAAGTAGCGACATGCTGATGTAGCGCGGGCTGATCCCCCGCGTGTGGGAAAGAATCCCCATGCGTCCCACGACCACCGCAGCAGAGCATGCAAGTCCAAATCCGCTGATCAGAACCCATGGCAACGCCGCCACGCGGAGCCTTTGGTTGCGGTAGCAAACGGCCACTCCGGTAATAAGCACTGCCAGCCAGATGAGCAGAATTGCTCCGATTGTGCCCGCATTTTCGATGGCATTACCAGGGAAGCCGCGTGCCCAAAATGAGCCCGTGAGAATTCTTAAGAAGCGGAACGCGCGCTCCGGCTCGGCGATCACTGCCGCGAACTTTTTTGGTCCCTCATTGGCATCAGCAAACGAGTAGGCATGCCACGGTTGTGCGGTATTTTCGAGATTATGAAAATACAGGCCGATTACCCCGGTTGCCACCAGAACCCATGCGCCGCACCAGGGTAAACGCGTGCGCCAGTTTCGATCACCTTCACGCAGAAGAAGGGCGGCCAGCAAAATCGGCCACGCCATTAATCCATGTGAAAATGAATGCGTCGCGATCAGCGCGCAGACCAACGCAATAGTCCAGCGCATTCGCAGCGACCATCGGGTTGTAAGCACCACCCAGAGACCGGCAAGTGTTGCGGTCGCAGGCAGGACCAGTGCGATTCCAATCGCCCACAGAAAACTCTGATACTGAATCGGGTGCACAATGATGCACGCCACAAGAAACGCGATGCCCAGCGATGCCCAATTATGGCCGAGCGAGTGCCGCACCAATAACGCAGCAAACAAAGCGGCCACTGCAGCAAAGACCACCGCTGCCACCATTTCTGCACGCAGGTCTCCGTTCCACAGGAGATTCAAAACCACCAGGAGCGCCCGCGGCACCACCATGCGATGTTGGATATGTGCCGCATAGAAGTCGCTGAATTTCACCTCACCCGACGTAACTTTTATGAGCAGTGGCCCACGCTCCCAATCATCCCACAAAGGGACATTCACGGCATATTTTTCGACCAGCAGAGATGTGAATAGGGTCGGAATCAGAGCGACCAGGATCCATCCCGTCGGGGTGTTTCGCAAGAGCCGACGCGCGGCGGTTGCAGTGGCTACGGCATATCGGCGAAGCAGTTGGATCAGGCGTGTGACGCGTTCAGTGAGTGACAAGATGACTTTTTCTTAATCAGAAATGGCACCGTATGGCAACTGCTTCTGAACTAGCGCAATCAAGCTCTCTCAGCCTGGAAGCTGATCCAGGATCGGCTGGGGGTAGATGCCAAAAAAGAAAATTGCAGCTATCAAAATGAGAATCGTGATCTTCGTAAGCAGTCCGACGTTGATTTTTTGCAACTCGTCCGCAGGCTGCCAGTACATCGTCCGCACCACTTTAAGATAGTAATAAAATCCGGTGGCCACGGCAATCGCACCGATGATCACGAGCAACCACTGCTCTTGCTGGATCGCTGCCGAGAAAATGAAAAATTTGCCGAAGAACCCGATGGTGAAAGGAAGTCCTGCCAGCGAGAGCATCGATACCAGCATGCCCAGCGCCAGGAGCGGCGAACGGCTCGAAAGTCCGCGGAAATCTGCAAGATCATCACCGCCGACTTTTTCAGAAACCACGATCATTACAATAAATGCCAGCATCGTCATGAGCAAATACCCGGCGAGGTAGAATGCCAGCGCCGGACCGTCCACGCAGGCCACGGCGACCAGCAAATAGCCCGCATGCGCGATGCTCGAGTAAGCCAGGAGACGCTTGAGGTTGTTCTGCGGAAGCGATGCCAGATTTCCGTAAACCAGCGTGAGTGCGGCTATGCCTGTCACCAGAATGAGCATGGTGGATTGGACCGCAGGCTCAACCGCCAGCATGTCGATCACTCGGAGCAAAATCACAAAACCTGCCGCCTTGGATGCCACGGAAAGGAATGCCGTGATCGGGGTGGGGGCACCTTGATACACATCCGGCACCCAGATCTGAAATGGCACCGCAGCCACTTTAAAGCCGAGCCCCACGAGGATCAAAACCAACCCGAACAGCAACGGCTGAGTTGGCACGGAGCCGCTGGAAAGCACCAGCGAGATGGCTGCAAAGTTGGTCTGCCCGGTCATGCCGAAGACCCAGGTGATGCCGAAAACCAAAAAGCCTGTGGAGAGCGCGCCGAGGATTAGAAACTTCACGCCTGCTTCCAATGAGCCTAGATTCTGCCGCATGAAGCCAACAAGAATGTAAAAGCTGATCGTAACCAGCTCCAACGAAACAAACACCATGATGAAATCCACGGCGGACGCCATCCACATGAGTCCTGCGCAGGTCAGGACGGGCAATGCATAAAATTCACCCAGTGCTCCAGTGCCCTTGCCCGCGCTGGTTTTTTGCACCAGCGTCGTCGCGTATTCCAGCGACATGATCGAGACGAGGATAGTTGCCAGCAGCGCAAAGCGTTTGAAGAACATTGCTAGCGCATCATCCGTGTAAAACGACCAAAATCCGGTCAGCGTCAACTCCGGTGCCTGACCGGAAGCGGTGAAAAAGCTGGCAACGAAAACGAGCCCGAGGCCCGAGATCGCACTCCATGCGATCACACGTTTATCTTTGTCCTTCGAGAAAGATTCAAAAAGTACCAGCAGCAGACCCAGGACCAGGACTGCGACCTCCAGAAAAATTGGTTGTAAAAATGATGTCATTTCGTAGTCAGCAAGAGTTCATCAACGCGCGAGCAGGAGCACTTCCAAGGCGGGATTGACCAGATTGAGAAGCGCGTTGGGGTAAAATCCGAACACCAGCAGTGCCACCACCAGCAGGAGCATTGGCCAGTGG
>JBGTCP010000008.1:0-4469 GCA_041748815.1 Chthoniobacterales bacterium | reverse complement strand
CTCCAGCCTCCTGAATGATAACCGGCCGCAGCTGGAGAGTTCTCCGCTGCAGATTTCAACGATTGCGGACACGTGGATCCACCTCAGCTATCTCGTGAATGCCGGCGAACGCAACCGCTCCCTCACGATCGTAAAATCCCGTGGCACCAGTCACTCCAACCAGGTCCGCGAACTGATTCTCAGCTCCGATGGGATTACCCTTGCTGATGTTTACTCATCGAGCGGCGAGGTACTCATGGGAACTCTGCGCTGGCAGCGCGAGGAGCAGGATCGCATCGCACAGGCAAAACAACTTGCGCGTGAGAAGGACGCATTGGCTCAGATCCAAAAAGAAGAAGTCGAACTAACGACCCGCGCCAGCGAGCTGGAACGAGAACTGCTCGCAAAACGCGCCGAAAAAGCACGCCTGCTCAAGGCAGATAAGACCAGTGCTGAAGCGACTTCCACAGGCGAATCCGGCACACGTTCGCTAAGAAGTGCAGACTCACATCCACGTACCCGCAGGTCAAGCGAACCATGAAGAAAACCCCGGTGGTAGAATTTCGACTTTATATTGCAGGCGAGGCGTCCAACTCGCGCATGGCCAAACTCAATCTGGAAAATCTCTGCAGGAAATATTTGCCAGACCAGCACAGTATCGAAGTAGTGGACGTGACCAAAAACCCGCGTGCAGCCTTGCAGGACTCGGTTTTCCTCACTCCCACTCTGGTCAGGCTTTCTCCAAAACCTCCGCTGAGGATTGTAGGCAACCTCAGCGATGAACAAGCACTACTCAGCCTGCTTGGCATGGAGCCCGCTCCACTATGAGCCAGGTAATCCCGGATGAGGGAGGCGATAAAAACGCCCGAATCAATAAGCTGGTCGCTAATCTGCAAGCCATCGAGCTGGAGTTGCAGGAACTCACCGGTGGCGGACTGGATGCAGTCCTCGACACCGAGGGAAATCCTTTCCTCCTCGCGGAAGCTCAACGACAACTCCGCTCCAGCGAAGCCACACTCACGAACACACTCGAAAGCATCACGGACGCGTTTTTTACGGTCACTACTGATTGGCGGATCGGCTACGTCAACCGCGAAGCAGAGCGCATTCTGCAGAAACCACGGGTTGAATTGCTGGGTAAACACCTTTGGGAAACCTTCCCGGATGCCGAACGATCCCGTTTTTCCAAAGAGTTCCACCATGCCATGGAAACTGGCGAGGTGGCCGCATTTGAAATATTTTACGAACCACTTCAAATCCACCTCGAAGCACGTGCTTATCCATCTGCGGAAGGCCTTACTGTGTCGCTGCGCGATGTCACGCGGCAACGGGCACGAAAGCTTCAACTCCGCTTACTCGAAGCCTCCGTCGCGCATCTGAACGAAGGCATCATCATCACCGAAGCCACTCCCATCACCGAGCCAGGCCCCCGGATCGTTTATCTTAATAAAGCCTTCGAGCGGATTACGGGATACAGCCAAGAGGAGACTTTGGGGCAGTCCCCCCGCTTCCTTCAGGGCTCCGACACAAACCGTGCAGAACTCGCAAACATCCGCACCGCACTCGCGAAAAGGGAACCGGTGGTGGCCGAGCTCATCAATTACCACAAATCCGGCCACCCATATTGGATCCGCATCAGTATTAACCCGGTCACTGCGGCAGACGGTCAAGTGACTCATTTCGTCGCCGTCGAGGAAGACATCACCGATCAAAAAAAATCTGTGGACGCACTCCGCGACAGCGAAGCCCGCTACCGCAGCATCGCAGCCCAGCTCACTAACATCCTGGACTCTTCCGTCGATGTCATTTGCACCACTGACGCAGATGGCCGTTTTGTGCAGGTCAGTGCCAGCTCGGAATCGGTCTGGGGCTATTCATCCGCAGAAATGATTGGGAAACAATACATCGATTTCGTCGTGCCGGAAGATCAGGATAAAACCCGCGCCGTTGCCGCATCCATTGTCGATGGAAACGCGGCGTCGGGATTTGGAAACCGCTTTCTGCGCAAGGACGGATCGATGGCACACATCGAGTGGTCCGCAAGGTGGTCCGACTCCGACAATCTGATGTTCAGCATCGCCCGCGATGTCACCGAGAAGGTCCGGCTTGAAGGGCAATTCCTCCGCGCGCAACGCATGGAGAGCATCGGCACACTGGCTGGAGGCATCGCCCATGATCTCAATAACGTCCTCGCTCCCATCCTCATGGCCGTTGAGATCCTGAAAGAGCACGTCACTCATTCCGATGCCCAAAGTATGTTGAGAACAGTGGGTGAAAGCGCCCAGCGTGGAGCTGATCTGGTGCGGCAGGTCCTGACGTTTGCACGAGGTATCGAGGGCGAACGCCTCCTGATCAACCCGGCTCATATCGTCAAAGAACTCATTCAGGTCATGAATGAGACATTTCCTAAGAGCATCACCGTCCGCTTCAAGAAAGCTCCCGGCCTCTGGACGGTGGTCGGTGATCCCACGCAACTCCAACAGGTATTTCTCAATCTCTGTGTCAACGCCCGCGACGCCATGCCCAATGGCGGGCTGCTATCAATCACTATGGAAAATGTCGTAGTGGATGACACTTATTCCGCGATGAATCCAGACTCCACCACCGGAGAATTTGTGATGGGCATGGTCGAGGACACGGGCACTGGCATCTCCAAAGAAATCGCAGATCGCATCTTTGAACCTTTCTTCACCACGAAGGAGATCGGTAAGGGCACCGGACTTGGACTCTCAACCACCATGGCCATCATCAAAGCACATGGCGGGTTCATCAATCTGTATAGCGAAAAAGGAAAGGGAACCCGCTTCAAAGTATACCTGCCTGCAGACGCCACACGCGCGGCCTCCGAAGAAGTGGCCATTCAGCAAACCCGCCTGCCCTGCGGCAACGGGGAACTCATTCTCATCGTCGATGACGAAGAAGCGATCCGGACAATTGTCAAAAACACGTTTGAGCGTTTTGGTTACAAAACTCTCACAGCCTGCAATGGTGCGGAGGCGATTTCCATATACGCCCAGCACCGCCAGGCCATCCAGGTGGTGCTCACCGACATGGCAATGCCGATCATGGATGGCCCGGCGCTCATCATCGCCCTCAAAGCAATGAATCCCGAGGTGAAAGTCATCGGCTCCAGCGGACTGAACTCCCAGGGCGGTGTCGCAAAGGCTGTGGGAGCCGGAGTCCAGCACTTCGTCGCCAAGCCCTACACTGCCGAAGCCATGCTCAAAACGCTGGCCAAAGTCATCGCAGAGTGACGGAATCTGTTATGCCCGGAGGTCAACATTTCCATGAAATCCGTTGAGTCCCTGCCAGCCCGGATAGTCCCGCGCGGCTTCATCTCCAGAGCATGGTGGATCACGGGGATCTATGCTCTTGTTGCGATCTTGTGGATCTACTTCTCCGACCGCGCCCTGCTGCTTTTTCTGGAGAGTCCGGAGCAAGTAGCGGAGTGGAGCACCAAAAAGGGGTTTATTTTTGTGGCAGTCACCGCCACGATTCTATTCATCGCCACACGATGGGCCTTCGGCGCTCTTGAGAAAGGCTTCACATCCCTTCAAGCCCACGAAAAAGAAGTTGAACGCCTCAACCGGCTCTATTCCGCGCTCAATGAGATCAACCACTCGATTGCGAGGACCAGCCAGCGCGACGAATTGTTTGAAAAAATCTGCCACAATCTCGTCGAGCATGGTGGATTCCGAATGGCGTGGGTCGGTTGGAGTAATCCGGCCACGCATCAGCTTGTGCCTGTCGCTTCACACGGTGACTCCACCGATTATTTGAAGGACATCGTGATCACTACCGATGACCGCCCGGAGGGCCGGGGACCTTCAGGTCAGGCCTTCCGCCAGAACCGTCCGCACATCAGCAATGATGTGTCGAAGGATCATGCTCTGGATCACTGGCGCAAGCAGCTCCTCAGGCAGGGATTTAAATCGCTGGGTGCCTTTCCCATCCGGATCAAACACGTCGTCCGCGGGATGCTCAATGTCTACGCCATGGAGAAGGATTTTTTTCAGGAAAAAGAGGTCGACCTTCTCATGAATGCCGCATCCGAAATCTCCTTCGCGCTGGATAATTTTGAGCGTGAAGCCGAGAGAATCCGAGCCCGCGCATCGGCATCCAACGAACGTGCCTTTTCGGAGACATTGCTTGAGAGCCTCCCGGGCGTGCTTTATTTCTACAACGAACGCGGTAAATTTCTGCGCTGGAACCGCAACTTCGTCAACGTCTCCGGCTATTCCGATGAGGAAATCGCCGCGATGCATCCTCTGGACTTTTTCGCCCACGACAACAAGCAGTTCGTAAAATCCCGCATTGAAGAGACCTTCACCGCTGGAGAATCCTCGGTGGAAGCCCCGGTTCTCACGAAATCCGGCACTCAGATCCCATATTTTTTCACCGGGCGCCGCATTCAGTATAGCGGGGAAACCTGTCTTGTGGGAGTGGGCATCGACCTTTCCGAACGGGTCCAGGCCGAGCTGGCGTTGCGC
>JBGTCP010000007.1:0-3252 GCA_041748815.1 Chthoniobacterales bacterium | reverse complement strand
TGCAACACCACTTTATCCGCCAACACCTCATCCCACAGCATTTCCGTGATCGCCAGATCTCCATACCCGGGCCTGCCGGTGAATCTGCGCCAATTATCCACATTCGGTACAGTCACATTGTAAAGTGCGCCTGCAATCCCCGAAAACCGGCTCTCCGCCATCACTGGCACGTTGATAATTTTATCCACCTCGCTGCTCACCACCTTGCTGAAATGGCTGCGCGAGCTGAACGCATCGGAATCACCCCCCCCTGGTCCATATCCGGCAACGCCTGGTTTAAATAGCAGATCCCCGAAAATAAGGCGTCCCAATGTTGGAGCACTAAAAATAGCCTCCTCGTCCCAGACTTCCTCACTCGCCAGCACGCGGCATCCCATGGCTTCAGCAGTGAAACCTGCCGCTGTGAGATCGGAGCGATCACGGTCAAAAATCACGATATTCCGCTTCGAAATCCCTGCCTCCTGCAGTCCCTCAATGATGGCATGCACCACCTCCCGCCGTGTGTTCATGACCGGATGTGCGGAGGCCGATACCTTGATCCCGATCCTTTCATCCGGCGACACAAACTGTCTCCAAGCAGCACCGATCTGTTCACGCCCCGCAACCCCAGTTACCACCGCATCCACCATCCCGCGTACAACCCGTGGGTAAGCACGATAAAGCTCCACCGCTCCGCCATCCTGGGTCCACACCACTTGCCCATGCCCCGGCCGATCCCCCGCAGGCTCCTGCGCAAGTAAGAGCGCGGGCGTCACACCCAACATCAAAAATATCCATAGCCCTCGTAGCATCAGGCTGGAAATTCCGTCACTCACCACCGCAAAGCAACTAAGAAAGCGCAGGCTGCCTGCGGAGTCATCAATAGGCGATATTCTGACCTCGCCTTGGCCTAGTTCTTGAGTTAAGAAAATTTCATGTTGCCGCAGATTTGGAAGTGGGTTGGGTGTGCGTTGCTTGCTCCATCAATCGCCATGGCCACGACTGTTATCCGTCCCATCTGGCAGGAGATGGTGGTTGATGCGGATTTTGTAGGCATCATCGAGTGCACTGATGCGGGCGGCGTGGTGGCAAACTTCAAAGTAGTAGAATCGTGGAAAGGCAATGAGGAACCTGGAGCCATCCTGGCCTTTCGGATGCAGCCCGATGTTTGGGGCCCACAGTTTCCCACTGCCCTGTGCGGAGAACGTTATCTGGTAACCGCCTTCAAAAACACCAGTGAGTTGCCTTCGAATCTGTGGCAACACGAACATGTTCCGCTGTGGTGGAGGCAAATTCCCTACGACTACTACATGCACTTTCCGGTTAGGCGCGCCCAGCCGGATGCCAGGAGCCTCGACCCGCTATTTCATCAGGTTCCAAGCGCTACGGCCGCATTCAAGACCGAAGTTCTTAAACTGCTTGCCCTTCCGGACAATGAACTCGAGGAACATCTGCTTCGCGCGCTCGCAGTGCACCAACTGGGGCCAAAACAATCTTACGACACCGGACAAATGCAATGGATAGATCCTTACAAACCTTTGCGAGACCAAGTCCTCAACGCGAGCGGCTTGGAAGAGGTCCTCGATACCCTCCTCGGTGCGATTCATGCAGCAGAGGAGTCGGAGAGATCCGCGATCATGAAAGTTTTGAAAGAAGGGCGCAATCCCACACTTGAACGTCTCAAGACAGAGTCCGAGGTTGTAAGCGCGTTGCATGCTTCAAGTCTCAAGTCAGTCATCGAATCGATTGAGTGGAAACTCGCTCCACGTGAGGAGGACCCCTGGAACGATTCCGTGGTAAAACCAACGTCTGCCGAACTGCGTGTTCTCAAGGAGACACTGGAAAACAACATCAAGAATGGGGAATACATAAACGCTATCAACGTCCTGGCAACTTATGAACCAGATTGGTTGGCGGAGTATCTTTCCTCCTGGGAGAATCCCGGCAAAGACCGGTGGGATCAAGATTCCGGCTACTGGCTTGGCTCATATGCGATCTGGCGTTGCGGAGGTGACAGAAAGGCATTTGTAACCCAACTCCTCACAGCCCGCGAATCTTTCATCCAAGTGGCCGGAGCCGTGTATCTTTGCTTTGAGGATCTGGAGATGGGCAAAAAATACTTGAAAGATTTTCAAACCCTCGAGGGCACTTCTGGTTCGTGGGCTGCTCTCAACCTGGCCCGCCGTGGTGACAAATCCGCAATGCCCCGCGCCCTCGAAATGCTTGCTTCCAACGGTCCTGATCATATGGCAGGTGTGCCGCACCGGAATCTGCAAAAGAGACTTATCGTGCTCCTTTCAAATTCCGCAAAGGCAAGCGGATTGATCCTGGTTGACACTTCAGACATGGACCAGGCCATGAGAATTCCACTCGACGACTTGCATGCAAAACTCACTACATGGTGGACTGCCAATCAAAAAAATATTGTAATTCACGACCCGTGGCTACCGCACTGCGAGGCTCAAAAGGTCGACTGAATCACATGCCGCGAATTTGACTCACGGCTTCCGCCAAATCCGCAGCGTTGAAAACCGCGCTGCCTGCCACCAGCACGTTTGCGCCCGCTTCGATGCATGCTGGAGCGGTCGTGGCATCCACACCGCCATCCACTTCGATGTCATAAGTGAGCCCGTTTGCGTCGCGAATCTTTTTTGCCATCCGCACTTTATCCAGCATGTCGGGCATGAATGCCTGTCCGCCAAACCCCGGATGCACCGTCATGACGAGGAACAAATCGATCATGCCCAGAAACGGCTCCACCTCGGTGAATGGCGTGGCCGGATTCAAGGTCAGCCCGGCCTTGCAGCCCGCTTTGCGAATCTTGCGCAGAGTTAACTCCACATTGTGATCGGACTCCACATGGACGGTGATCGTGGTTGCCGCTTTCACGAAGCGCTCCAAAAAATGATCCGGGCGCGAAATCATGAGATGCACATCCAGCGGCACACTGGCATGCCGCGCCACCGCATCCACAAAGGCCGGCCCAAAGGAGATATTGTCCACAAAATGCCCATCCATAACATCCAGATGCAACCAGTCGCCACCTGCTTTTTCAGCACTGCGCACAGCGTGAGCCACTTCGCTGAAATCGCAGGCCAGCAACGAAGGAGCCACCAGCACAGGGAGTTTTTTGTCCATACTCTACTCGGTCACTTTCGCGCGCAGCTCTTCATCATCCGGAGCCTTCGCAAGGGCGCGTGCGTAGAATTTTTGGGCTTCACCGTTTGCTCCCAGCGATGCGTGCACATCCCCGATGGTTTCCAGCAAAGCTCC
>JBGTCP010000006.1:0-2139 GCA_041748815.1 Chthoniobacterales bacterium | reverse complement strand
CGGGAAAACCTTCACGGCTTTTGTGTAATGGAATCCGTGCTTCACGTCGTCGTAATCAATGGGAAGCTCCATTTGATCACGCATGAAGTCGATGTCCCGCTGGATCGTTTTGCGTGACACTTCGAGATCGGAGGCCAGAGTGGAACAGTTTGGCAGACCACCCTTCAGGATTTCCTGATGGATGCGGGCGATGCGGGCCAGCGGCGGACGGACCGCTCCGATGCGGAGGCGCGGAATGCCCGGCGCCCGGCGGGAAATGGCAGGAGTAACTGAGGCGGCTTCGGGCATGGGTCAATGCATGTCCCACCCCATGTAGTTCGTCAATCAAAAAGCCGCAGAATTTCTTTTGATTCGCTCACAAGTTGCCAGTAGTTTCGTCATCTTTCTATGACCGAGCATTCCAACATACCTGTCCAGCCACTCTACGATGAGTTTGTGATCCCGAGTTACGGGCGCATGCCGCTCACGCTGGTGCGCGGAGAAGGCGCTTATGTTTGGGATGACCAAGATAAAAAGTATTTGGATTTTGGCGCCGGCATTGCGGTGACTTCTATCGGGCATTCGCACCCTGACTTTCTGCAGGCCATTTCGGCGCAGGCGTCGAAGCTCGTGCACGCATCCAATATTTACTACACCGAGCCGCAGGCATTCCTTGCGAGAAAGCTCACGGAATTGGTCGGAGCACCCGGCAAGAATTTTTTCTGCAACAGCGGAGCCGAAGCCAATGAAGGCCTCATTAAGCTGGCGCGGATCTTCGGGAACACGTGTGACGGCGGCGGCAGGCACGGGGTGATCACTTTTGAAGGTTCCTTCCATGGCCGCACAATGGCGGGCATCTCGGCCACGGGTCAGGAAAAAGTGAAGGCCGGCTTTGCGCCATTGCTGGAGGGATTCACCACCGTGCCGTTCAATGACTTACAAGCAGTGCGGGCGGCGATCACAGATACCACGGCAGCGATCCTTGTTGAACCGATCCAGGGTGAGGGCGGCATCCGCCTCGCCACGCCGGAATTTTTGAAAGGTCTCCAGCGTCTTTGCTGTGAACACAATTTGCTCCTGCTCTTCGACGAAGTGCAATGTGGACTCGGCAGAACGGGCGACTGGTGCGGGTGGAAATCTCTGATGGATGAAGAAATCATCCCGGATGGTATCAGCTGGGCCAAAGGCATTGCGGGTGGATTTCCGCTGGGAGCATTCTGGGTGCGCAACCGGCCAGTGCGGCGCAAGGATGGCAGCGAAGCCGCTCTTTGCGATGTGTTGGGCCCGGGCACCCATGGCACAACGTACGGTGGCGGTCCGCTGGGCTGCACGGTGGCATCGGCGGTGCTCAATGTGGTGGAAAGGGACGGTCTGCTGGAAAACGCGCGGGCGCGTGGTGAAGAAATTCGCGCGATGGTGAATGAGTTGCAATCCCCGTTGATCAGTGGCGTGCGGGGAGTCGGCATGCTGGTGGGTATCCAACTGGTGCAGGATTTCGCGGAGATCACGGGCCAAAGCGAATGGAATCCTGCGCTCACGGTTGTGCGGGCATTGGCGGAAAACGGAATGCTTGCCATAGTTTCCGGCACGCATGTCGTGCGACTGCTGCCACCCCTCAACGTCACCAGCGCTCAAGTGGCTGAGGCACGCGGGATTTTGGAAAACACTCTCGCAGCACTCACGCCCGCAACGGTGGGCTAATATGATGGAAATGGAAAAGATCCTGGTCATTTTCAACCCTGCGGCCAAGGGCGAGAAGGCATTGCGTGTGGTGGACCGCATTCGTGCGCTCTCGCCGCGCATTGTGCTGAAATCGACAAAAGGCCCGGGCGATGCGGAGGCATTGGCTGAGCGGGCGGTCGATCAGGGCTATCGCACAGTCGTGGCTGCGGGTGGCGACGGCACTATCAATCAGGTGGTCAATGGCCTCGAAGGCTCAGACGTGCAATTGGGTATTCTGCCTGTGGGCACAATGAATGTCTTTGCTTCAGAACTCGGCATCCCCGGCAATTCATTGCCCAAGGCGTGGAAAATCATTGAAGAGGGGCACGTGCGCATCATTGATCTGCCAAAAGCCAACGACCTTTTTTTCATCCAACTCGCCGGGATCGGCCTCGATGCGCAGATCGTGATCGAAACCGACCTGACATTCCGAAAAAA
>JBGTCP010000005.1:0-4577 GCA_041748815.1 Chthoniobacterales bacterium | reverse complement strand
TTTCTCTTCCCACTCTCTGATGCTGGCGTCCAACCCTGCCAACTCTGCTTCGAGAGACACTTTGCGAGAACTGGACGACTCAACGCTCTGCTCACGGATGGTGCCCAGGAGATTTTCCAATGAGGCAACCTGCTCATTCATTGCCATTAATTTGGGATGTTTGGGGCGAAGCACTTTTGACAACTGGGCCACTTCAGCTTGCTTCTGACCCAGCTCCTGACGGGTCAGGAGGTATTGGGTGCGAAGATCACCTCCCGCATTGAGCGAGGCGTTGTCAGTCGTTGTGCCGGGCTCGACCGGGGTTCCGGGGTCCTGCTCGGTGGGAGGTGGTAAGCTGGCTCCGCTTTGCTGGACCAGAAGCTGGTCGGCTGTGAGGTTGCTCAAGATGTGCAGTTCTTTGCTAAGCTCGGATTTACGGATTTTCAGCTCTGACAAAAATGTGGCGGCAGTCTCACTTTCCTGACTCCAGTTGGGCATATTATTGGTCTCTACGAAGTTATTGAGTTCGGCTTCACGCTGGTCCAGGTCCTGCCGGAGGCGTGCGAGTTCCTCACCGATGGAGAGCATTTGTGAGCCGGTGCTTTCCTGGCGCATGTCGCGTTTGAAGGCAACGACTTCTTCCATCACGGCGTTTACAAAGGCCTGAGTGTATGCCGGATGGTCACCGGACCCAACGATATCAAAGGTCGCCGCGCGTGGCACTTGTCGCGCAGTAACGGTGGCCTGACCTTGCAGTCCCGGGTTTTCGAGCTCGATGCGTCGACGTGCACGCTCCCACACCGCCGGGCTTTCCATGTGCTGGATTTGAGTGCCGTAAAAGTTCACCAGATCCTCGCTAAATGCTGCTCCCACCTGGGTGTCCGCGCGTCCGCTGACAAGCATTTTGCCCATGGACTCGTAACGTGTCGGGGTTGTGTACACGTAGTAGGCTTGGTAAGCGAGGCCGATGCACGCGAGCAGAAACAAAACCCACCAGCGTTTCTTAGCCAGCACCTTCAGACGGTGTGTCTTGATCGCAAGCTTGGCAGTCCAGTGACTGTTACCCATGCTTGAGGATGCGGAGGAGGCAAAGTGGGGATGATGATCTTGGCTCATATTAGTTTACCAGTTGAAGAGTCTTTGTGGCACTATGATGAGATCGCCATCGAAGACTTCAACGTCTTTTTCGATTCGTCCTTGCTCAAGCACTTCCTTGAGGTCCACGATCACTGTTTCTGGAGGTTGGTTGCCTGTGGCTTTGCGCACAATTTTTACTTTTCGGCTGTCGGCAAACTCTGCCAGTCCTCCGGCTCTAAGTAAAACCTTTCCTGCAGTCTCTCTTTCCCCGCTGCGGATATCCTGTGGCCCGGGTGTGCGAACCTGGCCCGATAAATACACCTGGCCCGCAGCGACCGTGGTGCGAACCATCTGATCCACGGACAGCTGCACAGTGGCTTTGTAGTAATAGTCCTTCTCGAGGGCCGCTTTGATGGCGGAAGCCGCCTGAGAGGGCGTGCGTCCATTCACCCGGATCCGGCCAAGATAGGGCACTTCCAGTTCGCCGGAATCAGTAACCACCAATTGAATGGGGGGGTCCCTGTCCTCTTCCACCCGGTAGCTCACCACGTCTCCCACGCTCAGTGCCCGGTTCGCCGTCGGATTCACGGCCACCGCCTGACGCACTTCCTGCGCATCAGCCGTGAGGAATACCACTCCGGTTAAGACTGCAAACAGGGTTGCTCGATTCAGTGAAAGCCGGAGGAGATGTTTCATTAGGTTTTAAAAGCGGTAAGCGAGTGTGAGGACAAAGGAGTTCTGCGTGTAGTCCGACTGGGGTTGATCGCTCTCCTTGGTGAGGAAGCGGTAGCTGGCACCAAGGGTGATCGAGCGGGTGAGTTGGTAACCCACGCCAAGAGAAAGGCCGAAACGGTCTCCGCTATCTGCTCCTTCACCTGAGCCACTGTAGTTTTCATAAAAAATATCGCCATTGAGAGTAATTGAAGGAAGCAAAGCCCATGCCATTCCATACTCCAAACGGTTAATTTCGTAACGTTCATTTAAAATTCCCACCTCGTTGGAGCGTTGGAATGCAATCCGATGGGTGAAAGCGGATGTCAACTGATTGTTGATTTCAGCGCGCACATAAATGGAACCCGTGTCCCCGGATGGTCCCTGGGAGTTGAACTGTTGCCACCCGACTTCAAGACGCGCAGAAGTATAATCAGTGATCTGCATATCCACAAACGGGCCCACGAAGACATTGAAGCTGTCGTCGCGCTCATCCGATTTGAAAGTGATCCAGCTTGCCGACGTGTTCAGGCCAGCAGTGATCGTGGGAGAGATCTGGATGCTTGGGCGAACGTAAACCGTGTCGATGCTTCGCTCGGCAGTCTCAAATTCCTCATTATCAACCACCCATAAATCGTAGTGGGTGTAGCCCGTGGTGATGATGAGGTTCTGGTTCGCATTCCAATCCACCTGGACGCCGACCTGGTTTTCAAAGCGCTTGAATACGCCGGTATCGCTGAGCTCGGGAGTAGTTGTGGTATCTTCCTGATAGCTGAAAGTGTCGCTGAGAGTGATACGGAAGTCCCCTACAAAAAACTGGAACGAGATGGACGAATTTGGCGTGACCAGCAATCCCCCCGAATCAAGGTCGGAGTTATCAAGGTATTTCGAATAGCCCACGCCAAGATTGAGGTTCAGCGTGTTCAGTTCCGTGACTCTCCACATGGCGCTCAGATCTGCAAAAGGGCGGAGGATGATGTCGGATTGCTCCTCGCCGGAGGGAGCGAGTCGGATATTGTCGTTGAACTCGACCCCGAGACCAATGCCGAAGGCGAAATCCACGGCGCCAATGCGCATATTGTAATTCGGAACCTCTGGCGAAAATCGATAATCGTTGGAAAATGCAGTTTCCGGCACAATTGCAGACCTGCTTTGGAGGTCAGTCTGGGCGAAGGATTCCTGCCTGGACGCCAGAGAGGCACCGGCAACGCACAATAAACAGAGAAGGCGGATGGTTGAGTTCATAAACAATTTCAGATCGCAGTTGGTTTGGTCAAGGGATGCAAGGCAGAACTATTTTTCAAGCTTTCGCAAAAATGGAAAATTCCTCTTGCCAAGATTACGAAAATTATTGTAATTATTAGTCTCTCCGTCAATAAAAAGAAAAAACCTTCTAAAATGCAAACACATTCTCACCTTCATCAACAAGCAATTTCGATGCCTTGCAGTAGTAAAACAATTTTCGGAATTGCCTCGGGGCTTCTGATGTTGGCGTCACCGTTCGTGAACGCGCAGGAACTGGACGCCAGTCCTAAGAATTATGCGCGGGCGCACATGGGCACTTCCCTTCACACATGGAACGCTGCGGCATCGACTTATCTGCAATCAGATATCGACGCTGTGCTTCTGGATGATGACGAAGTCACCGGGCGCACTTTGAATTCTGGCACCACTCATTTTTTGATCGCATTAAGCGAGCCCGCTTTGCTGAGCGGATTTTCTCTTTCCGCTCCAGGTGCCACCGGCAAAGTGAATCTTTACGTCGGTGACGAAAAAGCTTCACCGGAGGCGAATAGCTGGACCGCAGTCGCAAGTGATGTCTCTTTGGACGAGGTGAACGAAAAAGTATTGGGTGGCTCGTTCAGCAAGTATGGACGCTACCTGCTCGTTGAGCTGGAAGTCGCGGCAGAGACGCAGCTCTACAGCTTCTATGTCTTTGGCACCGAGCAGGCAACAGACTTTCACGTTGAGCAGCGCTCGGAGGAAATGGCTCAGGCCACAACCACCACTACCGAGCGCGGACGAAGCCAGCTCATCAGTGTGTCCAGCCTTTATTCCAGCGCGCGTGTTTCCTATGTCAGCAACGGGGGTGAAATACAATCATGGCAGTCCATGATTGATGACAGCCCGGAGACATTCTGGATTGTTTCGGGCCAGTCTGATTCCGGACCATCCGTGATTGTGGATCTCGGGTCCCAGCAAACCATCAGCCGCGTTTCCACCCTCGGCGACGGCACTTCCGGAAAAATGGAGTATTATTTGCTGACTGATTTAGGGGATGCTTTCCAGCCCGCGACGAATGAAGCGCCTTCGATGGAAATCAGTGCCGCTTCCAACTCATCGCCGGACTCCATCAATCTTGACAGCCTCATTCCAATTTGCACTTTAGGGTTTGACGATACCTCAGATCGCCAAACTGTCAGTTTCGCTCCTGCCACAGGACGCTTTTTATTGGCTCGCTGGCGCCCCGCCGGAGATGACCAAACCGTTAAGATCCGTCAGATCGATGCCTTCGGAGAAACTTCACTGGCACAATATGCAGTGGTTTCCACTACTTTGCCTGCTATTGCCGAGCAAGCCGAAGGTGAGCGCCGCCGACTGAGCTCTGCTTCCAAAAAAGTGGTTCTTGGTGACGGCAAAGGTTTTAAAGGGTTTTTGGATCCCATTGCTGAAGGACCAGGCTTTACGCCCGACTCACCTGCGGCACTACCTCCATTGACGCTCCAGCCGCCATCGTTGCCACCGCTTTTTGTCTCGCGCCCAACGCCAACGCCAACGCCAACGCCAACGCCGACACCGACGCCGACGCC
>JBGTCP010000004.1:0-2554 GCA_041748815.1 Chthoniobacterales bacterium | reverse complement strand
GACACGTCCGGCGGCCACGGCTTCGCTGATCAGCGCGAGGTCATCCAGGCCAAGATCCTTGGACTTTGCGACCGCAAAGTCATCGCCGAGTGCTGCGAGCCTTGCATGATAGAGCGGCTCAAAGATGGCCCATGCGCACTCTCGAAGCTCATCTGCAGATATGGACTCAGGGTGGAATTTGATACCCTCCGCCACCAGCAATGGGTTGTGACTGACAGAATGAAAAAGGTGATGATGCTCCGGCAGGGCTGCGAGGATCAACGGCAGGCCCGAGGGCCGTGAGTGAGACTCATGCACGCCACGATCGACCGCGCGGAAATAGCGCTCGGCATCGCTGTCCATCTCATCACTTTTGCCACCATGGCCGTGCCGCATTGCGCCGTTGGCTCCCCCGGTGCCGCCATACGACGCCACAGTCTGATGAGCTTCGGTCAACTCGTCACCCAGCGCCTCCTCAATCGTGCGCGGCACGCCGGGGGCAAGAGCGACGGCGTCGATTCCATCGCGATCCCCCTCGTAGAGCTTGATCTCATGCAGGTTCAAGCCCAACACCTGATATCGGTCTGTCGATTGCAGGATTCGCCGCAGGGGTTTGGTGTGAAAACTGTCGGCCACGACCGTCAACTCCTGAACGTTGCGTTGCAGTTCAACGACCCGGAACCAGCCAGGCGCAGCAAACACAGCCAGACCATCGAGGGAGTGGTTCCAAAATGCCACATCGCGTCCGAGGGCTTCGAATGGCTCGAGCAGCGCACTCGCTTCCGCCGATGAGTGATTCTCAAGCAGCAAGTGTTCTATCTTTTTCACCAGACCACGAAAGCGAATCGGGTCCTGCTGATTTTCCGGGTGATGCCGGTGGGTGGGTTGGTAGAGCGAGATGCGCGGCTGTTGGTAGTGATCGGCGGAAATTTCCGTCAGGAAGTCTTTGGTGAGTCGATTCGCGTGCAAGGAAGTATTGGCATCGGAGGCATTGGATTGTGTCATAGAATGAACATTATAGCAGATTGCTGATGTTCGCGAAATCGGGTGTATCCCCTATTCGGCTGACGGGCGAGCAGCCCGTCACCAAGGATGCACTTCAATCCATGCGCTGGCTTTTTCCTGCGTCGTGAGATCGGTGGCTTGCAGTAAATGCCGTCCTTCGACGAGTTGGATCGTGGGGCCGGACTTCGAATCGGCGATACGCAGCGTGGGTGAATCCCAATGAATTTCTCCAGCCCCTTCAGCCCGCAGACCGATTTGCTGGGACTCCGCGGGGAGATCGGGATCGAGAAAATACACAGTTTTGTCGCGGGGCTGCGTGACGCGCAGTGGCTCAGGGCTGGAGGCGACGACTATTAGATCCCCTAGTGAATTGTCGCGGCTGATCGCCCAATCGGCGTAAACTGCTGGCAAAATGACGCGTCCGTTTTCATCGTAGAATTCGTCGCCAGCCGGGATGCGGCGGGTGGTGAGTTCCGACAAAGCGCGCGGATGCCCCGGTGCCACGGCATGGCCGGTGAGGGGATCGATCCACTCGCTCGTGATCCCGGCAGGCTTCTCAAACCACGTTGTGCCGAACTGCGCATGTAGGTGCTCGATGATTTCGTGCATGGCGGGCGCGGCTCCGGTGACGCCAGTGATCTCACGCATCGGTTTGCCGTCCATGTTGCCGACCCAGACTGCTACTGTGAATTCCGGCGTGTACCCGACGGCCCAGTTGTCGCGGTAATCCGAACTGGTGCCGGTTTTGGTAGCGACCGGAAAATCCAACCGTAGCCAGGAATGCAGCCCAAAGGAGGAGGCGCGGGCAGTGTTGTCCGCGAGCATATCGGCGATGAGATAACAGTGCGCCGGATCGAAAAGCTGCCGTCCGCTTGACTCGGAATCCATCAGCAGCCGGTAGGGACGGTATTCGCCAAGGCGGGCGAGCGTGGCATACGCATTGGCGAGTTCCAGCAAGCGCACCTCCGCATTGCCCAGTGTGATTCCGAGGCCATAATGAGCGGGACCATAATCCAGAGTCGTGAAACCCAGTTCGTGCATGACATGGACCAACGCCTCCGGGCCACCCCCGAGCTTGAGTGCCTGGATAGAAGCGACATTCAGTGAATTACCCAGCGCAAAGCGCAAACTGACCGGGCCCTAAAAGCGGTGGTTGTAAGTATTCGGACGATACAGTCCGGTGGGTGTGATGAAATCGGTCGCAACATCCGCAACCACCGTCCCGGGATAAGCGCCAGCCTCCAGCGCGAGCAGAAATGTGAAAGGCTTCATCGCCGAACCCGGTGAACGCGGACGCCATGCACCGTTCACCTGTCCCTCGGAGTAATCGCCACCCCCCGCCAATGCGAGCACAGCGCTGGAGCGGTTTTCGATCACCACTGCAAAAGCCGAGCCTGCATTTTTGTCATCAATACGATGGAGTTGATGATTCAGAATTTGTGTGACCTTGCGATTCAGATTGAGGTCCAGAGTTGTGCGCATTTCACCGCCGCGATCCACAATGCCCTGGCGCTTAAGTAACAGGTCGACAAAATGCGGCGCTTCAAAATCGTGCAGTGGCGACGCCAGA
>JBGTCP010000003.1:0-7384 GCA_041748815.1 Chthoniobacterales bacterium | reverse complement strand
CTGCCAATCCCGAGCCCCGGCCCAGCGAAGTGACAGATCGGGGAAACCTGCTCATTGAAAATGTGGTCGGCTTCAGCGTGCGCTTTCTGCGTGCCGACACCGGAGCGTGGACGCGGCCTGATGCCGTCGTGCGAATCGGATCAGAAGGCAGCTTTGTAGGCAGTGACCGTGTCGACGGTGGCTTTGTAGCGGTGGAATTCACTCTTACCCTCATCGATGCAAGCTCGAACCGACTGGTCGCTGAGGGCGCCGTTACCATGGATGTGGCATTTCTTCGCGAACGCGGCCACACCTACGTGCGCCAGGCAGGTGTCTTAATCGGCGGCCGTTAGGAGCTTGGAAGCGCACACATCCATGAAAGAATTTGAGGTGCCATCCGCGGTTCGCTCCGCGCGCCATGTCATTAGCAGCTACGATGCTCCGGAGCTGGAATTTCCCGCTGAAAAACGCCCCATGGGAAGTCGCCGGCTCATCCCTATCGCCGCGCCGGAAACTGCAGCCCCGACGCGGCTGTCGTGGCACGACAGCCCGGTGCCTGCCCCCGGCCCCATGCACTTGCGACTGCTCATCGGCGTGGATGATTGCTCGTCACAACATGTCGTCATCAGCAACGCAACCACTGACCAAAAGTACGGCGCCATGGAAATTCTCTACGCCTGTCCGGGACAGGTCTTCGAGCACCCGCTCACTACGGAGCAGGCTGCTGCCGCGCTTCGGGACGGACTTTCCCTGCAATTAAAAGAAGGACCGCCACTCTGGATCGTTGCGTCCGGCCCTAACGCTCCGGAAGCCATCCTGCCGCAACTCTATGCCGATGGCGGTGCTCCTTCGCTGGAACACTTTCTTTCGCTTTTTTGCTCCACAGCTTCTCTTCAGCCATGCGACTGGATGGAAACCTGCGTGCTCGACGGCCTCCTTGACTGGGCGGACAAAGGGCGGCCCGACGCCCGCCAGGCGATCCGCGATCACCTGCGCATTCTCCTCGATCCTGAGACAGGTCGGCGGGAAGACTACCGCAGCCACCCCTGCGATGATCAGCCAGCCGGACCCGAAAGCTCCGGCCCCTTCGCCGTGCTCGCCATGCTGGAGCCGGAGCACCCTGCCCTCCGCTTTGCGGATGAAGGATTCAAGGCTGGATGGCACCCCGCCTTCGACGCCGTCGCCCACGGCATCCTCGTGACCGAAAGCAACTACAACGTCGCCTATCCCATGATGGCGATGGCGCTCCATGCTGGGCGTCCGGCACTGCGGGATCGCGCTCTGCGCCAGCTCGATGCCACCCGGCGGTATCTGGCTGACGACGACGATCTTTACCTGCGCTTCCATCCCGACAGCAAAGAACGAACCTTTCGCAATTGGAGCCGGGGCGTCGCCTGGTATTTCCTCGGGCTCGTGCGCACTCTGGCGCTTCTCCCAGCCCCTGAGCGGCCCGAGGCTCTTGTCGCCGAGACCGACCGCATGGCAGCCTGGGTCGCCCGGCATCAGCTGGAGAACGGGCTCTGGCCTTGTTTCTTGAAGGAAACTAACGTGTCGCCCGACAGTTCGGGAAGCGCCGGGATAGCAGCCGCCATTGCTCTAGGCGTGCAACAGTGCATGGTCGACCCCGCATTGCTCCCCAACGCCTCCCGGTGTCTTGAGGGATTAACCAAGTGCATGACCCACGATGGCTGGCTTCGCGGAGTCTCCCAGAGCAACAAGTGGGAAACCCATCACATGGATATCCAGAGACATCCTTTCAGGGTCATTGCGCCGTGGGGTATGGGACTTTTCGCGCAGCTCAACGCTGCTTTGTACCGGCTCGAATCCCGACGAATCTTGTAAAATTCCCGTCATCTTCCATCTTCGAGATCGGTTTCGAGTATGCTGCCGCAGCACATCGCTAGAAAACCTTTCCCGCGTCGATTTATACAGTTGACGGTTTCTCTCGCTGCAATCTAAAATGTTTTAGCATTAACGGCGCTAAAGTCTCCCTATGCAAAACATATTTCCTCCACCACCGCTTCGCTGCCAACAGACAAGGCCATAGCCATGAAAAACCTCTCCATACAAAAACCTGTCGCCACTTCGATTAGCAAATGCGCCAGAGAGGGTCCATTTGGAATAAAAAACGGAGACGCGCTGCTACCCAGACGCATGGGATTCGTCGTGATCGTCCTGACGTTCCTGCTGGCAGGGGCGGTTCTGCTGCCCTGGCAAGCCGGTGCGCAGGAGTCAGAGTCCCCTGCGGCGGGTTCCCAAAGCGCGGCGGTGGAAGTCATCGAACAGGATTACGACTGGTGGACAGAGATCCGCAAGGGGGGCGTCACCATGTTGGCGCTCGGGTTGTTGGTGATCGCCGCCCTGGCATTTTCACTTGAGCGCTTCTGGTCGGTTCGCGAAAAAAACTTCGCTCCCGATCCGTTCTTCCAGCGCATTTTACCGCTTTGGAACGAGGCACGGGTTGTGGAGGTGCGCCAGCTGGCGGGGCAGGACGAAAGCGTTCTGGCACAGATGGTCCGCTTCATGGCGGCACGTCCCGGGGCTCCCTACGACATGTTGATGCAGGGTGCCGCCGATATCGGCGCACGGCATATAAAGAGCCACTACCGCCGCACATTTCCGATCGCGGTGATTGCGATGCTTGCGCCATTGCTCGGTCTTCTGGGAACCGTGCTGGGCATGATTGGAGCCTTCCGCACCGTTGCCATAGCTGGAGAAATGGGTGATGCCAGCCTGCTTGCCGATGATATCGGCATGGCATTGGTCACCACCGCAGCCGGCTTGATCATCGCCATACCCACCCTGGCCATCTATCATTATTTTCGCCAGCGGATCGCCTTTTACGGAGCGGAAATTGAGGAGCAACTCGACCACCTGGCTTCCCCATGGATGCAGCCCTCCGAGTGGGTGGAATCATGGCGTGCTGCCGCCATGGAAAACATCAATGGCAGTGCGCCGCACGGATAGGAAGCCACCGTTTCCAGCTCCGTCCAAGAGTAGCCCCATCACCCCGCCCGATCCCGTCGCCCAGAATCGATGCGTATTGAATCCGAAGAGACCGAGGAAGCCGAGGTTCCCATGTCACCGTTGATTGATGCGGTGTTCCTGCTGCTGATCTTCTTTCTCGTGACGACGATGATGAAGCAGATGGAAAAACAAATTCCGATCAACCTTCCGGACAGCACCGCCGCCCCTGCGGCTGTGATCGAGATTGATGAAGTCATCCTCGCCCTTGACCGGGAGGGCCGGTACTTCCAAACCACCCAACGGGATGCGCGGCACGGGGGGATCGACTACACACTGCTCTCCGAGCTTGTGGATAAGGAATCCCAACAATCTGCTTTTGCAGTATTCCTCCGGGATCTCGCGACTGAGCGCGGGAATGACACTTCCATCCGCATTGACGCGGATCGTGATGTGGAGATCCAGAATGTCATTGATGCGCTGGATATTCTTCAAATTCAGGGATTTGAAAAAGTTTCGGTCCGCTTGATGGCGGATAAAGAGAATGTCTACTTTCAAATGCCGCTGCCCGCTGAACGCAGGCGGACCGATATCCCCATGCAACGATGAAACTGCCTACTGAGGAAGAGGAAAAAGCCGAACTGACGATGGCACCGATGATTGATGCCGTGTTTCTGCTGCTGGTCTTTTTCCTGGTGGCCACCATGATCCGGGTGGACCGCAAGGAGTTGGAAACCATCGAACTTCCCGAATCGCGCTCAGCCCTGGAAGTCAAACCGGACGAAGATCAGTTCGTCATCAATATCGACGCGGATGGCGTTCTCTATCTGGAGGGGCAGGACACCACCCTGACACTGCTTCATGAACGTTTACGTGAACTCGCGGAAACCGAACCTGATCGCTCCATCCGTCTCGATACCGACCGGCGCTCTCCTTTTCACCGGGTGGTTGAAGTGTTGGACGCACTCCAGTTCCGTGAGTTTCACAATGTGGGCCTTCGCACCTACCATGAAAGGTTTGACCCATGAAACACCCGTCCAAACTCACTCCCATGCGGGTTGCGGTGATCATCTCGATCGTGGTCAATCTCACGCTCCTGGCCTGGTTCCTGGGCAGCGACCTTCGGCACGAAAAAGTCGTGGTCATCATCGAGCCCAAACCCGAACTCACCGAAGAAGAGAAGAACGAGTTGGAACGGAAAAGAAGGGATCGTCCCGTGCGGGAGGACGAAATCGAGCGGGTGGAGGAATTTGTCGAGAAGCAAAAGCTTGAGGAAATGCAAAAGCACATCGACGCACTCGAAGAAACCAAAGAGCGCATGGAAAAGCTCGTCGACCACAAATTCGAGGCACTCGAGGACTTCACCCCGGAACAGATGGAAGACTTCCACCGGGCCGCTTACGAGGTCATGAATGCACAACTGCTTCAATTGCGTCGGGACATGGGGGACAACCGGGAAGTGATCGACCGGGATCGCGAAAACAGATCATGGCAGGTCCAGAGACAGCTCAGACTCGACGACGCCCCCGAGGACATGGAGGCATACCAGGAGTTTTTCATCACGGCCACCGAGGAGGCCGCTGCGCGGCTGCGCGACAATCCCGATTCATTGAACGAGGAGGAAAAAGCGATTATGGAGGGATTTGCGGATCGCGCCGAGGCCGTTGCAGATCGCGCCCGGTATCTGCAGGAGAAATTCAAGCGACTGGAAGAAGAGGGGCCGCGCGGATTTTTCGAGCCCGGTCCGACATTGGCGGAGCTTGCCCCGGAGGACCGTTCCGATATGGCCGCATCCGATCTCCACGAATACGCGAAAAACATCGAATCCGCCCTGTTCCAGGATTTTGCAGCGCATCAAGCCGTGGACCTTCTGTCGGTAACCCGGGAAAGCATCGTGGACGTGCTGGACGCCACTGCTGTCAGCCCGCCACCCCGCTCGGATCTGAGCGAACCGCTTTCGCGGGGAGAGGCCTATCACGGAGGAATCGAGTCTTTTCAGAACTACCATCAGGCCCTTGAGACGGCTGCCAGGGAGACGGCCCAAATGCGCCTTGCCGGCCAGGGTCGGCTTCGGAATGCCGAAGCCCGCGGCGGCGGCAGTGACGGGGAGCGTGCCCGCGCCCTAATGGAAGCACGAGAGTCAGCCACCGGCGACAACATGGCTGAGGGAAGCCGGGGCGAGAGTGCGGGAGGGCGCGGCACCCATGGCGACGGGAGCGGCGCAGCGGGAATGGGGAGCGGGCCTATGGCAGACGTGCTCGATGCCAGGGCATCGGAAATGCTCCAGGAGCGCAGAGACGAAACGCCGACCCTCTCCGGTGCCGAGGTCATTCGCAACGCCATACCCGGCCGCCGCTTCGACTCCAACGCGGACCGCCAAGGCTGGGTTTTCCTGGACACCTGGTATCTCATCGGTCCCTGGGAACGTTCGCCCGGGCTTGGATTTCGCCGCCCCCTGCCGCCCGAGATCGAGATTGATTTTGACTCCACTTATCCCGGCAAGGTGGTTCAGGGCGAGCAAATGTTGTTGCGCTGGCGCTTTCTCCAAAGCAACAGCATTCAGATCACTCCCTACGATTCGACGCAGAACGCCGTCTACTTCGCCTTCACAGAAGTTTACGCCGAGGAGGAGATGGATGTCCTGCTGGCGTTCGGTGCCGACGATGAGGCCCGCCTCTGGATCAATGACGTGATGGTCTACGAATCTGTGGGACACCAAGCTTGGCGAATGGATCAAAATTATACCCGCATCCACCTCCGCCGCGGCTACAACAGCGTTCTGGTTCGCCTTGAAAACGGGCCGGACGTGACCCATTTTTCTGTTCTCCTTACCCCTCCGTAGTCACGGTCACAGGGTGGTTGGCGGAGACATCGATGAATTCAGCGTGCCGGTCAACGCCGCTCCTCAGCTCGATCCGCAGCGGGGTGGTTGCTTTTATGACATAACGGTTTTTGGTTCCTGTGAGTGGGATTTGTTCAAGGGAAACCGTGGCTTTGCCCAAAGGATAGTTTCGAACCCCGACTTGATGTCCCGACGGCGGTGTCCAGCGCAGAGTCATCTCGTGCGCACAGGGCTCAATTCCCCAGCACGACTTCCAACAACTGGGCAATCGGGCTTGCGACGGTCCAAGAGTAGTTTTTCTGGGACCAATTGCCGGGGGGCGGATTGATCGGGCGCGTAATTTTCCCACAAACAAACCCGTCTCCACGAAGACTTCGCTCATGACCTGGAGGTCACGCAGGGCCAGGGAGCGAGCAAATTCCTCCTGCGCCATCTGAGCGGTGAGATCCGGATAGCCATTGCCGTCGCCCGGACTGTTTGGCAATCCAGATTGGCGGGCGAGGGAAGCACTCGCCATCCGTTCAAGAGCCACAACCAATCGTCTGCTTGAAATCCGCCCGGCTCGGCGATCAGGGCGAGCGGGGTGATTGGTTCCCCGGATTGAAGATGCGCCGAACACAGAAGTCGATCCGGGATTTGCCCGGCCAACTTCTCCACGGGATCGCTCGCGCATGCGGGAGGCGCAGTGCTCGTCCACCCCTGGACTATGCCGGGAACGGGCCCCCGCCTCAACCTTGATACTGACCTGACCAGCAGAAACAGGCACGATGACAGCGCCATGAAAGAACCGGTAAAAATGATGGGTCGTTTGGACTTCCCACTCCAGGACAAGGACGTCGTTGATCCAAAGCCGTAACGACCCGGGGGGTTATCAAAATTATCCCTTTCTTCAGCTTAGGCCTGACGACGGCGTCTGAGGAGCAGAAGACTGCCGAGACCAAGCAAAGCCAATGAACCCGGCTCTGGAACGATTTGGAAATCGTCAACAAACACGTTGATGTTGCGCTGGCTGCTTGCAGTTTGGTTGTAGCCGAACATGAAGCTGTCAGCGACGTTGTTGCCAGCAACGGTTCCGAGATTAAGGGTGTCGGTCGGAGTCAAAGCACCGTTGACGAAGAGTTGGGCAGAATTGCCAACCACATCAATTCGAAATGTATAGGAGGTATTTTGGTCGAATGAATGAACTGACGTACCTGTCGTGGAGATACTACCACTGACACGAGCCCCGCCATCATATTGATATATCCCAGCGGTGCCACCGCGAGATAGCATCCAGCCTACGTTACCCACGATGTCTGTGCCTTGGGCGCGGGGGAGGATCAGAAAAGCAGCACCCGTGGCAAAGGTGCCTGAGCTCAGAGAAAAAGTAACGCTGTAGTTCGCCGTCGAGTCGAGATTGAAGTCCACGTAAGCCTGACGATTTGCGTGGTTGTTTGGCGAGCGCAGTGCCATCTCGTTTCCAGCAATAAGAAACGTCGTATTTGTGGCAGGATCTGTGCTCGTGGTTCCGCCGGGAGTGAGCCATGCATGGTTTCCGGTCGAGGTGTTTCCGAGCACTCCGTCCGCACGGTTGAAGTTGTCGGCGTAAATAACCTGACC
>JBGTCP010000002.1:0-2515 GCA_041748815.1 Chthoniobacterales bacterium | reverse complement strand
AGGACGACCGTTGTGGAAAATCCGACGACCACGACCGGCATGGGTGCGGCTGCCTGGCAGAAAGCCTCGACCCATTCCGCTGAAAGTGATTTGCCGACACCCCGCGAGAACGGATGCAGGGCGATGAAGCGCTCTGGAAGCGGATATGCCGTCAGCCGGCCGGGCGGCAACTCGAACACCGCAGGTGCATCAACGCCGGTGACCTCGCGTGTGAATTGCAGGTAGCGATCCACTGCATGGATGGTAGAATCCACAGAGACATTATTTTTGTGCAGAAGCGATGCGCCTTCGCGAGTGTCGGACATGCCCATGACTTCTTTGGCTCCGCTCGCCCGCGCAATGAACGCACTGCGGAAAAGCCCTTGATAATCCAACGCCAGATCGTAGGGACCCTGCGTGCGCAAAGTTTGCAGGAAACCGCCCATGCGCAGCGGTGCGGCAAGGCCCCGGTATCTTTTGCGGGGAAATTCCACGACATGATCGATGGATGGATGGCCATCGATCAATGGCAGCCATTCGGTATTTGCGACCCAGGTAATGGTGCTTTGCGGCCAGCGTTCCTTGAGCTGCCGCACAGATGGGAGCGTGTGCACGATGTCTCCCAGCGAACTGGGCTTCACCACCAGGATGGATGCGGGGTCGTTCATGCCTCCGCTTTGAGCACCTCGATGAACAAAGCGGTTGTGTTGTCTTTACCGGAGATATCAACGGCGGCCTTCACCAGCCTTGGCGCGGGGAGAAGCAACGCTTCCGCGGAGTCGGGCTCCGTGAGCATGCGCTGGATTTGATGATTGAAGAGCCCATCATTCACGCCATCGGAGCAAAGAAAAAAACGATCACCCGGCGAGTATCCCACCGCACCCACCTGCGGATCCACAAACTGATGCCCGGCTCCCAGGGCCTTGGAAAGCGAAGTTTTACGAGGATGGTTGCGGGCTTCGCGCTCGGTGAGTTTGCCATTGCGCTGGAGCCAGCCTACATGGGTATCGTCCTCACTCAACTGGCGCAAGCCGCTGCCATCGGCCGGGAGGTAATAGATCCGGCTGTCGCCGATGTGCGCAAAAAAAAGCCAGCCGGGCCGCACCCAGCAAAGCGTCAATGTGGTGCCCATGCCTGCGCATTCCGAGTAACTGTTGCCGAGCGCGGTGATGGCGGCGTGGATTTTGTGGAACAGCTCAGTGAGGATATCCTCAAATCCCAGCGACAACCCCTGCGCGGATTGGTGGAAAGCGCGCGGCAGAAGTTTGGTGATCTGATCCACTGCAATGCGGCTGGCAAACTCTCCCGCCATGGCTCCGCCCATGCCATCGCCCACTGCAAAAACGAAGTCTGCATCGGAGACCGGAGCCTCGCCGATTTTTCCTAGATACCGCACCTCCTGCGCATCAAATTGCAGGAGGAGAAAAGTATCCTCGTTGTTTTTGCGGACTTTACCCCGGTCGGTGTGACCGGACCAGCGGAGGGTGAATGCGGGGAGTGACTCAGTTTCCATGCGGGGGGGCGGACTCGTCGAGGATGGTGGAAAATTCGAAATCGATGATGCAAAAGCGCCCGTCGGATGCGCTGTAGGTGACATTGCGCATCTCCGGGTCATCGTGTCGCACTCCGTATTCTTCCAGCTCGGCGAAGAGGGAATCGCGTTTATCGTCGCTCAGGTGCTCGATGCGTTGACCGCAGCTGGAGGTGATGATTTGGAGACGTTCGGGATGCGCCTCGAGGAGCCGTGGCACAAACGGGCATTCTTTTTCCTCGAGGTATTTAAGCACCCGCACTTCGGTAGCGAAGCGTTCTTCAGCCTTGGGGCCCCGGTACGTTTTTTGCACGCGGCCATCGTAAGTGATGTGCACCGTTGAGCGCAGTGTGTCCTTCATTTCCTGCATTGGAACAGCATGCGGGGAAACTCCAGCGGAAATCAATCCTCATCGCGCTTTATGCTTGAATGGAACTGCGTGGTGGGGTGTTTTTACGCCATGCGATTTTCATTAACTTCATTCGGATTAGTCGTCCTGCTCGCACTCACAGGATGCTCCAGCAACAACTCCACACGATCCACGACCCGCACAGCATCCGGCACAGGAGTGGCGTCCGCCCCTGCACCGGCCCAGCCAAGCGTCGCGCCTTCATTAACGGTCCTGAACACCTCAAACGGCTTCCCTTCCTCAGCCCCACAGGTCCGGGCAGCCTCGGCTATCATGATCGATGTGCAGAGCGGGCGCACATTGTATGAAAAAAATGCCGACCAGATCCGCTCGGTGGCGAGCACGCAAAAGTTGCTCACTGCTCTGATGGTGGTGGAGCGTGGCGGCATGGATCGCATGGTCACGGTGCAGCCCGCCGACACTATGGTGGAGCCGAGCAAGCTGGGCTTCCGCGCGGGAGAACGTTACTCCCGGTCGGCCTTGCTGAATTCCATCATGGTGCGCAGCAGCAACGATGCGGCCAACGCACTGGCGAGCGACCACTCCGGCTCGATCCCGGCATTCGCGGATGCGATGAACCGCCGCGCCCGGGAACT
>JBGTCP010000001.1:0-4137 GCA_041748815.1 Chthoniobacterales bacterium | reverse complement strand
GAAGACCTGCGTGAGGAAATGATTTACTGAGACGCGACGAGACAGGCTGGCATCCCTCGGGGATGCGGATTTTTCTACCGCAATACCGGTGGTGGTGGTCGCAAATGCTCCCTTACCACCGGCTAATATCTCACAAGCCTCCTGCTTGAAGAGCGGGAGGCGCTTATTCGGATGAAACAGAATCAGAACGTGCCTGGATCCGGGAAACGGGCGCTGAGTTGACGCTCGATGTACTTTGCGAGGATGTCGAATTCCAGATTCACTGTGGCTCCGGTGCGGAGTTCTTTGAGATTTGTCTCCTCGAGTGTGTGAGGAATCAGCCAGATCACAAAACTTGAGGGCAGGACTTCGGCGACGGTGAGGCTGGTGCCATTGACTGCAATGCTGCCTTTGTAAACCACGAGCGCGGCAAATTCGGGGGGCAATTCGATCTCGAGTCTGTGATCGGCTCCTTGAGCTTCGAAGCTGATAACTTTGGCGACGCAATCGATGTGGCCCTGCACAAAGTGGCCACCGAATCGACCATTTGCTCCCATAGAGCGCTCGAGGTTCACGAGTGAATCGGGCCGCAGATCGCGGAGATTGGTTTTGTTGAGCGTCTCGTCCAGCACGTCAAATGAGAGTGTTTCCCCTTTGCGTTTTGTGACGGTGAGACAGCAGCCATTGATGGCGATGCTGTCGCCAATCTCCAATTTTTTTGCGAGCTCGGGCGAGGTGACCACGAGTTCGGTTTTTGAGGAACGCGCCTTGCGCAGCCACATCACACGCCCCACTGATTCAACAAGTCCGGTAAACATGCCTCAGTGTTGCCTAATCCAGGAGCGGAAGCAAAAATTGAAAAACTTTATCGTCATGGCCTTTGAGATTCTCGTGGCCGAAGTCGGGATAAATCGCGAGAGATTTTGCGGATTGGATTTTGTTATATGCGGCGAATTGTGTGGAGGGTGGGCAGACTGTGTCCTGTAAAGCGACTGCCATGAACACTTCGGCACGGATGCGTGGCGCGAGGTGTTGCACATCGATGTAACCGAGCCGCTCAAAGATCTCTGCGGCACGCTGGTGCGTCGGGTCAAATGAACGGAAAAAATATGTCAGCTCATCGTATGCAGCCTTAGCCAGATCCATTTCCCAGGTGCGCTGGTAGTCGGTGAGAAACGGAAAGTTCGGAGCGGCCAGCGCGATGCGGGGTTCCAGTGCTGCGCATGCGAGGGTGAGTCCGCCGCCCTGGCTTCCTCCAATGGCTGCGACGCGGGCATTATCCACGCCGTCGAGATCCATCACAATCCTGGCGAGTTGCGCGGTATCGAGGAAAATTTTGCGGTACAGGAGATTACGCGGATCCGGGTCGTCGAGGCCACGAATAATGTGCCCGCGGAGGGTGGTGCCGTGCACAGGACCGAGCTCCTGGGATTTTCCTCCTTGTCCGCGGCAATCCATGGCTGCGACGGTGAATCCTGCCGCGGCATAGGCAAGATGCTGCGTCCAGTTTCCGCTATCGCCGGAGTAACCATGAAATGCCACCAACCCGGGACCGACAGGTCTGACCGGGCTACGTGGCTCGAGCAGCTTAGCATACACCCGTGAGCCATCGACGCCTGTGAATCGCAAATCGCTGCAGATGACATTTGGACATTGAAAGGTGGCGGGGCGGATTTCTATCTCAGGATCCAAAGCCCGCATCTCAGTGAGACTTTTATCCCAGTAGCTGTCAAAGTCGGATGGCTTGGGATTTCTACCTTGATACGTGTGCAGCGCATCGAGTGGCAGGTCAAAAGCAGGACGCATGGCAGGCCGGGTCAACCTTTGAGCGCACCGCTTGACAGTCCGCGCACAAAGAGCTTCATTGTGAAGAGGAAGATTACAATGAGCGGTAGGCTGGCAACGAAAAACGCAGCCATGATCTTGCCCCACTCCTTGACGTATTCGCCATCAAGGTAAATGAGGCCGACGCCAATAGTGAACAGCTCGGGATCGCGCAGGATGATGAGCGGCAAGAGGAAATCGTTCCACGTGCCAAGGAAGGTGAGAATCGCGAGAGTGCCGATGATGGGGCCGCTCATGGGGATGACGACATTCATGAGCTGCTGGAAATGACTGGCTCCGTCCATTTCCGCGGCTTCGAAAAGATCGCGCGGGATATCTTCAATGAAATTGCGAAGCACATAGATGCAGAAGACCTGCATGCCTGCGACGCCAAGAATGATGAGTGCCCAGAGCGTGTTGAGAAGTCCCATGGTTTTCAGCAAAGCAAAAAGTGGCACAATATTTGCCACGCCTGGTAGCAACATGAGCACCAGAAAAACTGCCCAAAGTACACCGTGACCCGGCATCTTGTAGCGTGCGAAGAAGTAGGCTCCGAGCAGGGAGATGAAGAGTCCGCAAATGGTGGCACTCACTGCGACCACAACTGTGTTTGCCACGTAAGGCAGGACCGTTGCAAGTGCCGCTGTGTAGTTTGACCACAGCCATGAGACAGGATTGCTGGGAAGCCAGGTGTTGTTCAGGAAGGTGGAGTTATCCTTCACACTGATCTGCATCATCATGTAGAAGGGCAGCAGCTCAATGGCGAGAATGAGGATTACGACTAGATGCTTCGGGAGATCCGAAGTTTTTTTGCTTTTTACGGCAGTGGTTACAGCTCCGCTCATTTATCGACCCTCACATATTTGTTGTTGATCCAGGTAAGGATCAGGATGAACACAAAGAGAAACAGGCCGAGCGCGCACGCGTAGCCAAACTCACCCGCAATGAATGCCCTGTTGAACATCCACAGTCCCGGCACCATTCCTTTGCCACCGGCACCGCCGTCGGGACCGAGGAGGAGAAACTGCAACCCGTACCCTTGCAGCGTGCCGATGACCATGAGCACCAGCATCAGTCGCACCTGGGTCATGATGAGCGGCAGCTCGATATAGAAGAATGTTTGAAACGCATTCACACCATCCAGCTCGGCGGCTTCATAGACCTCTGTGCCGATGGATTGAAGACCCGCCAGGAAGATGAGCACACCCACCGCGCCGATCCAGGGAAAGCCCCAGATGATGAGTGATGGGATGATGAGTGAGGGCTCGCCAAGCCATGCAATGGGCAGGCCTTCATTAAACACGCCCCAGCCGAAGACCTTGTCGATGTTTACGAGCAGGATCTTGAGGCCGGTGAAATCGAGCACGGCATTGAGAATGCCGAAGTTGGGATCAAAGAAAAATTTCCAGATGAAAAGCGTGACGAGGCCGGGCACGATCATCGGAAGCACCACGAGCACTCGGTACCAGTATTGCCATTTGTCACTTTTCAGACGGTGGATGAGCACCGCCAGCACGATGGAGGGGACCATCTTGAACACGTTTGCTATTACCAGGATGCCAATGGTGATGAAGGATGACCAAAAGACCGTGTCCGAGAATGCATCGGTGAAATTTTTAAGACCGATATATTCCTTGGCGTCTCCGCCGGTCCACCGGAAGAAACTGTGGTAGATCGCACTGATTGCCGGGAAGTAGGCAAAAGTGCCGATCAGCAAGAGCGATGGGACGATGAAAAAGTAGAGCTTCCATTCGTGAAGCGCCTTTTTATTACTAACGGGAAGGGGCATGATTGTTTGGGTTAATTTTCGATCACAGCTCTGGCCTTACGGGCGACCAGCTTTGAGTAGTAATAATTCCGGTCGAGCGAGAGCATGGCCTCGGCGGTGAGGTCCAACTTCGCATCAGCAGCAACATCTCCTTGATCGGCCTGCCATGCGTAGGTGCCAAGGATTGACGAGGTGCGCTGGCTATTGGCTTGCAGCGTACGCAGGGAGCGGTCCAGATCGCTGGAGAGACTTTTGGCGAAATCCCCACGGATAGCGTCCGTAAATTCCTCCGGTGAGCCGGTCGGACCTACCAGCAGGTTGAAGCTGTTGGTATAGACCCGACTCACATCGGGAGTGCCCGATGCTCCTGTGACGATGTGAAAACCTGCCAGATATCCCTCGGTGAGCATCTGGAAGGGGACACTTTGTTCATGGGGTTTTGCACCGACCACAGACGGAATCCAACGGCTGACCTCGGAGAATTTTTCATTCACCTCCTGGCTGGCAAGATAACGGAGCAGGTCCATGGCGACTTCTTTATTCTCGGATTCCCGTGTTAGGCCAAG